>NZ_JANSIG010000024.1:0-35444 GCF_047461975.1 Synechococcus sp. R55.3
TGGTAGTAATCCGTACTGAACATATTATACATTATTTTCAGTATAGTTGAGCTTATTATTGACTAGAGTCATGCTCCTGCTGCATTTTCCGCATTTCTTGAGGCATCTCCCGCAGCTCCTCTTGGGCTTGATCCGTGCAGCGCTCGATGGCGCGGGTGCGCCTGTCAAAGCCGGCGACGGTCAAGTTTTTGGATCCCTCTCTGGATCAACCTGGCCAGAACCAGAGGGGAGGCTGTCTGGGTTTAAAATAGCGGGGCTGCAGACTTTCCCACCAAGCGCTCATGAACCTACCCAGCTTACTCTGGCCGGATCCCGACGGGATCCAAGTGCCCTCTCAACCGGGGATCCTTGGCATTTTGGCTTCCGGCAATGGCAGCAATTTCGAAGCTATTGCCCAAGCCATTGAGGCCGGGGAACTGCAGGCCCAGATTGCTGTGGTCATCACCAACAATCCCAAAGCTTATGTGCGGCAGCGGGCCCAAAAGCGAGGGATCCCTTGCGTCTTGCTCGACCACCGAGACTACCCCCGTCGCGAAGATCTGGACGCCGCCATTGTCCAGGTGCTCTGGCAGCATCACGTGGAATGGGTGATCATGGCCGGGTGGATGCGCCTGGTTACCCAGGTGTTGTTGTCCGCCTACCCGGATCGCGTCTTGAACCTGCATCCCAGCCTGCTGCCCAGTTTCAAGGGCCTGCGTGCCGTTGAACAAGCCCTGAAGTGCGGCGTGAAAATTGCCGGCTGCACTGTCCATCGGGTCACCTTGGAAATGGACAGTGGCCCCATCGTGGCCCAAGCAGCCGTGCCGGTTCTGCCCGAAGATACTGTGGAATCCCTTTACCGGCGCATCCACGCCCAGGAGCACCGCCTCTACCCGCTGGCCATCCGCCTCTGCCTGGCAGAGGGATCCCTGCTACCCAAGTCTTCGGGGAAGCTGCACAATTGAGGTTAAGTCCAACGCTGGCGCATCCCATGGCCGAGATCCCGCCTCTCCTCGTCTTCGACAGCCCCGTGATCCTGGCCGGTCGTCTGGCTCTATGGCAGGAGTGGGCACGGTTTGGGGTGTGTGTGCTGCCACAGGCAGTGATGGCCGAGTTGGAACGCCTGACCCGGCAGGCTATTGATCCCCAAGAAGAATCGACAGCCCGCGAGTTTTTGCGCCACTGGCCCAGTCTAGGGTTTGCCGTCTCAGAAGCCCGTGCCCTGGTGGGTGGTGCTGGTGCCGGCGATCAGTCCATGAGGGTACGTTTGGAAGAAGCGATTGCCGAATGCGCCTATGCCCTGGCCCAGCAGCAGCCGGGAACGCTGGTGGTTTTGGTCAGCAACGACCGGCCTTTGGTGGGGCGAATTCAGGATCTGGGTCTCAACAACCTCTGTGCCATCTCCTTGGCGGAGCTGAACCGGTGGATGCGTCAGCAGCAGCGCCCTCAGGCCGTGGTTATGGCTTTGAATCGGTTACCAGGGCCACCCATTCCTGCCGCCCAGTTGACGTCCTCTACCCTCGCTCCACCTGCCCGTCCCTTGAGTTCCTCTCCAGCTTCCGGGAACCCCCCTGCCCAGGCGCGGCAGCGGTCTGGAGCTGCTCAGGTGGGGCCGAGCACAGCCCGCCTCTGGCCCTTTTTGAAAAGCCTACAGAATGCCCTTGCGTTGTTGCTGGCCCTGGTTTTCCTCTCGGCAACCGGGTTGCTGGCCTGGCGCCTGCTCGATCCAGAAGGAAGTGAAGGGATCTGGCAGCGGCTACCTCTCTCTCGGATCCCTTGGATTCGGGATCTGTAGTCCTCAAAGCTACTGCTCAGCAATCGTGACGTTAAAGCCCTTGCTTTTCAGGGTTTCCGCATGGTAGCGGGCATATTCCAGTTGTTCAAATGCTGCCAACTGCACAAACTTCTGGCCATCCACATCTTTCACAAAGGCCCCATGGGAGACTTGTCGAGCGCGTGCCAAGCTCTCTGCCCCTGAGTAGGTGGTGAGCACTAAGAAGGTTCCCTCGCCGCGGTTCGGCCCCAGGGAGTCTATGTTGTTTTCGCTTAGGGGCACCACGTTCAGGGATCCCACAGAGGTAGGCGGTGAAGGTTGGGATGGGCGCTCCAGGCTGGCCGCCAACTGCTCCACCGTTTGTGACCTGGGGGGAGCAGATTCCTCGGAAGCCAAGGCCAAGTCAGTTTGCAGGCTATCCAGCAGGTTGGGAACGTCTTGAAGGGGATCCACCTGCAAGTCCTTCCAGTCTGGGGTGGCCGCCAAGCCCAGGGACAACCGACCGGGATCCAAGCCACCGAAATAGAACTCCTCTCCCACCTGCCCTTCCACCGGTTCCACTGGGATCAAGGGCAACTGGGCCAGATCCACCTGGGCAGGGATCCCTTCTTCCGCCCTGTGGGCAGCGCTTTGGGGCAGGGACAGTTCTTCCGGCCAAATCAGCCAGCGCACCCCAAAGCCGATCCCCGCGCAGGAGAGCACCCACAGCAGCAAGACCCAGAGGGGCGAAAAGGATCCCCGTGGCATCTCTTCCTCTTCCAGGTCTTCCACCACCTCTTGAAGGAGCACAGGCGAGGAGCGCTGCACAGAGCCGGTATTCCTAAGCTGACCTGCTCGCGGCGGCGGGACAGAGTCCATGCGCTGCAAACGCTGCCAGAGGCGAAATCGCTCCAGTTCTTTCAGCACATCCAAATGCAGGTGGCTCAGCGCTTCCTGAAGAGCAGGTTGAGGAACTTGATGTGAATGGGACTGCTGTGCCGGAGATAAGGGTTGGGTTGCGTCTGGGGGAAGCGGAGAAGGACTCATAGACAGCCCACACTCAACTTAATGAAAGTCTGACAGCAAACAATGCCAGTCTACTGTTACAGCCGGGAACAGCTTAACAGGAGAAACCACCTTAGGAACAAGGATTGCCAGCGCTCTATACCCTGCCATAAATCACCATGCCATAAGGCTATGGCAGTCTTCTAGGGCTTTGCCTCCAGATAGAGGGCACGCACATCTGCCGGCAGGTTCTGAAGCAAGATCTGGCGGGCAGAGGCAACGATGGCATCCACATCTTCTGGGGCGAGGTAATATCCGTCAGCCTTGAGTTGGTCGGCAATGCGAACCGGTGACCAGCCAAACCGATCCCGCAGCAGCAGAATGAAGCGCAGATCTCCCGGCAGGGTATCCAAACCGGCGGTCAAATAACAGGCCAGTGCCGGTGAAAGAGAGGACTTTGCCCCGCCTCTGGTGGAGTTGAGGCCGTGAGAAGCTTGAGGGTGGGTGGGGATCCCATCCAAGGATTGGATCAGCTCACGGGTTTGCTCCGCCAGCCAGGGTCGCAGCACAGGATCCCCTTCGCCAGCCGCTTCTTCCACAAGGCTGTGGACATCTAGGCGCTGTAGGCGCGGGTAAAGCCGCAACCAAACCTGCTCTCGACAGGCAGCCCATTGCTCTGGCGGCAGATGCTCGGCAAGGATCCCGTCCACCCACTTGCAGTAGCGGCAAAACAGGCCGATGAAGTAGCGCGCCACCTCCGGCTGCCGTTGAAAGGCCCGCAGCAACTCCAGGTCGCTGTAGTGGGCTACCCCCCGCACAAGAGGAGCATCGCATTCCGGCCAAAAGGCGGTAGCTTCGGGCATGAGAATCTCTCCCGCAGGAAAATCCTTAGCTATTCTCCAGGATCTCCCGGCAGGCCGATAACAACTGCTCCTGCTCCGCCAAGGTGCGCAGGCCAATGCGCAGGTAGCGATCCCCCAACTCGGGAAAACTCAGACAATCCCGCACCAGAATCCGGTGCTGCCGCAACAGCTTTTCCTGAATCTGGACGGCAGAGCCAGGGCAGCGCACCAACACGAAGTTGGCTTGACCAGGCCAGGGATCCCAGCCGGGCAGCGCTTGCAAACCCCTGAGCAAATGCTCTCGGGCCACGGGCAGCCAGGCGAAGGTGCGCCGGCGAAAGTCTTCATCGGCCAAAGCTGCCGCCACTGCCACTCCCGCCAATCCGTTGACGCTCCAGGGATCCCGCCACTGTCGCCAGCGCTGCCAGTGATCCGGGTGCCCCACCGCAAAGCCAATGCGCAAGCCGGGCAGGGTGAAAAACTTGGTGAGGGAACGGATGACGATGGTGTTGGGGTGAGCCGCCAGGTGGGGGATCAAGGTTTGGCTGCGGGGCATTGCCGACGGGCTGGAGTTTAAGCTCAGGGTGGGCTCCCCCGGCAAAAAGTCCATAAAAGCCTCGTCCACCACCACCCGGTCGAACTGGGGCAGGAGAGGCAGGATATCTTGCTGCGGGATGAGCTGGCCCGTCGGGTTATGAGGGTTGTTCAGCCAGAGCACCCGGTTTCCCTTGCCTGCCGCCGGAAGGGGTTCCTGCAGAAGGGTAAAACCGGCGGATCCCTGGCCGGGGAAAAAAGGCAGCGGCTTGATGGTTACCCCTGCTGCCCGCAGAGCCCGCGCATACTCCCCAAAAGCAGGCTGGGGCAGCCATACCTCCCGCCCTTGCGCATCCCGGGCTGCCCAGGTGAGCAACTCCGCCGCCCCATTGCCCACAAAAATCCACTCAGGATCGACGGCCCAATGGTTGGCCAAACAGATGCGCAAGTCCCGATAGTCGGGATCCGGGTAGCGGCTGATTACAACCGGGTCTGCTGCAGACAGCGCCTGAGTCAGAGCTTGCAAGACCGATTCCGGTGGGCCCAGCGGATTCAAGCTGGCCGAAAAATCCAGAATCTCCTGGGGAGAGCAGCCAGCGATTGCTGCTCCCCAAGCCCAATTGCCACCATGTCGAGGCTGCTCCACGCCCTACCCAGCAGCCGAGTCCCAACCCGGCGAAATTAAGATTTCCCCCCTGCTACTGCTTCGCGGAATGACTTGCCCGCCGTAAAAGTGGGGACGATGCTCTCTGGGATCACCATTTTTTGGTTGGTTTTCGGGTTGCGACCTTCCCGCTCTTTGCGCTTGCGAGCCTCAAAGGAGCCGAAGCCCACCAGGGTCACCTTCCCCTTGGGTTCACCGTTTTCATCGCGGGATGCGACCTCTTCGACAATGATCTCCAGTGCGGCGGAAATGACAGCCTCCGCTTCTTTTTTGGTTACATTGGCGCGATGAGCGACGGCATCAACAAGTTCTGCCTTGTTCATCCTGATCTCCTTCTGAGTTAGGCAATAGAGTTAGAGCGTTCTCCGGATCGCGGATTCGCTCAGGCGTTGCAGAGCGGCCACGGCCCAGAGTGTTCTCAGTGTGTGGGAGCGGGGCTTGCCCTGCAATGCGCCAAGGCGCCACTGGCGCGAATGGCAGGATTGTGGCAGTTGAGCTCCAAATCACTGACATATTCTACAGCTAAGTTAGGGCAGAAGCCTGCTGGGCAAGGGGTTTTAGGGGATCTTAATGCAATTTTCTGGGAGACAAGAGACTGCAAAGATGATTTTATACCTGCTCGGCTCGGATCCGACAGAAAGCTAGGGCTCACGACTCGGGTCGGAAGTAGGCCCGCATCACCTCTCGAAAGATGGGAGCGGCCCGTGATCCACCCCCACCGCCGCTGTTTTCCAGAAAGACCACGACCACCAGCTCAGGCTGGTCATGGAACGCCGTCCCGCTGTCCCGATAGGGGGCATAGCCAACATACCAAGCGTGGGATCGCCGCGGCGGATCCTCGGCGGTGCCGGTTTTGCCAGCCGTTGGGGGAAATCCTGGCCCCAGGTTGGCGTTGCCGCCGGTGCCGTAAACCACGACATCTCGCAGCCCCTGCTGCAGAATCTCCAGCGTGGCAGGGGAGAGCCCCACCTTCTGACGCAGCGGCACAGGGCTTTCCGGGATCACCTGGTGCGAGAGCAAGGGGCGCACCCGCCAGCCCCCATTGGCCACTGCCGCCGTTACCACCGCCATTTGCAGCGGCGTAGCGGTAATAAATCCCTGGCCGATGGACATGTTGACCGTGTCGCCCACATACCAGGGCTCGCGCCAGTGGCGCTGCTTCCACTCGGCATCGGGCACCAGGCCAGCAGCCTCCCCTTTGAGGCCGATCCCGGTCAGTTGCCCCAGCCCGAAGCGGCGCGACCATTCTTGCAAGGGGGCAGCCTTGGTGCCGAGGGCGATTTGGTAGAAAAAGGTGTCGCTGCTGTAGGCCATCGCCTGCCGGTAGTTCAGCCGCCCGAAGCCGGCCCGGTTCCAGTCCCAAAAGCGCCACCCTCCCACCTGGATGTAGGGGCCGGTCTGCAGCACCGTATTCGGGGGAAAGGCTCCCGACTCAATCCCGGCAGCGGTGGTGATGATTTTGTAGGTGCTGGCGGGGGGATAGGGCCGCAGGCCGCGGTTGAGGAAGGGAAAATCCTGCTGCTGCAGGCTCTCCCACTGGGCTTGGGTGATGCGGCTGGAAAAGAGGTTGGGATCAAAGGTGGGGTAGCTAGCCATGGCCAGGATCGACCCATCGCGGGGATCCATGGCGATCACCGCTCCTTTTTGCTGGCCGAGGGCTCGCTCTGCCGCCTGCTGCAGCCGCACATCCAAAGTGAGCTGCAGGGTGTTGCCCGGTTGGGGCGCTTGTTCTCCCAGCACCCGCAGCACTTCCCCCATAGCGTCCACCTCCACCTGTCGCCCTCCCCATTGGCCGCGCAGATGGCTCTCAAACAATTCCTCCACTCCCATCAGGCCGACAATATCCCCCAGGCGATAGCTGGGATCCGCCCGCAGTTGTTCCTGCGAGATCTCGCCGGTGTAGCCCAGCAGGTGAGCAGCCAAGTCGCCATGGGGATAAAACCGCACCGTCTCCGCCTCCACCATCACCCCCGGCAGCTCGCGGCTCATCTCCTCCAGTTGAATGACCACCTGGGGGCTGGCGTTGCGCAGGATGCGCACGGGAAAAGGGGAACGATATCCAGCCTGTTCTAGCTTTTGGGCGATCTCCTCAGGGGCGATGTTCAAGTAGTCTGCCAACTTGGGGATCATCTCCTGCCAGCGCTGCCGCGACTGCACCAGAGGCCAGAGGAAGACCGAGTGGGACAATCGGCTGCCCGCCAGCAATACACCGTTGCGATCCACAATGCGCCCGCGTTCTGGCGGCTGGGGCAACAGGCGAATGCGGTTGGTATCGGCCAACTGGCGGTAATACTGGGTGCGCGCCAACTGCAGGTAGGCCAGACGGGATCCTAGCCCTCCGAACAGCAGCAGACTGGTCAGCAAGAGCAAGACAACGGCCCGATAGCCTTGCCCCACCGTTTTGGCCGATGCGGATCCCAGCCAACGAGGACTACCGCCGTCCGGCAGGGGTGGGGGAAGTACCCGGCGAGGGGCAGGCGGCCTGGAATGGGGGGAGAACAGGGCTTTTGGATCCCGTCCGGTCAAGGTGTTGGGGCTTCGCGTGGCGTCGCTGACAGGGTAGAGTTTGGCCATGAACTTGCCAGAAGAATTGCAACCCATACACCCAAAATCAAGAGGAGATGCCCGCTCTTGGGCGGGCCCTCTCAGCATCCATCCAGTATCCCTGGCTCTGGCAAGCCTCGTCCAGGAGTGGCAGCGTGGATAGAGCAGAACAACAGCGGCTACGCCAGGCTGCCTGGCTGATGGTGGGCAATGGCCTGCGCCTGGGGTTGTCCGGGGCCTATTTCATCCTCTTGGCGCGGCTGTTGGGGCCGGAAGCCTTCGGGGTTTTCTCCGCCATCTTGGCCTGCAGCAACCTGGCCGCCCCGTTTGGCTATTTGGGCCAATCGGAACTGCTGATCCAGCGCCTCAGCCGGCAGGGATCCCTGACTTGCACCCAGGGGGTTGGCCCCAGCTTATGGCTGGCGGGATTGGGCTGTGGGGGGATGGCGCTGGTGTTGTGGCCCCTCTTGAGCGTTTGGCTGGCCGGGACGCCGGCAGCGGTGGTGGGGGTATTGCTCTTGAGCGATCTGCTGTTCGTCGCAGTGCCAGAGGTGTACAGGGGGATCCTGATCGGGAGAGAGCAGGCTGCTGGGGTAGCCCTCATCGACACGGGCATGGCGCTGGGGCGATTGGGGGCAGTGTTGTTGGCGGTGGCCTTGGGCTGGGGATCCCTGGCACAATGGGCCATTCTGTACAGCCTGATGGTGTTGGTCGTGCTGCTGCTGATTGCGGGGGGGATGGGACGGTGGAGCGAGCCTTCTCTCCCCTTGGCCCTGAGCTGGAGAGATCTGCGGGAACGGCTGACAGCGGGCTGGGACTTTGCGGTGGGGCTGGCCGCGGTGAAAACCTTCACCGATTTGGACAAGCTGCTCTTGCCCCGTTTGGCCTCAGCAGCAGCGGGGGGTCTTTACAGCGCTGCCTACCGGGTGATCAACTTCTCGCAAACGCCGATGATCGCCCTGCTCACCAGCCATTTTGCCGAGCTGTGCCGCCAAGGCCAAAAAGGACTCCCACAAGGCTGGCGCTACGCCTGTCACCTTTCCCCTTGGGTGGTGGGCTACGGCAGTTTGGCCGCCCTGGGGCTGGCGCTGGGATCCTACGGGATCCCCTGGGTGTTGGGATCGGCTTACCGGGAAACGGCCCTCATCCTGCGTTGGCTCAGCCCGGTCATTTTGCTAGAGGGGATCCACCTTTTGCTGTCTCACCTGCTCACCGGGGCAGGGTTGCAAAAGCCCCGCAGCCGTCTGCAACTGATGGCTCTGGGGCTGAATGGGCTTTTGAATGCGGTTTGGATCCCAAGGTGGGGTTGGCAGGGGGCGGCCCTAGCGACCTTGCTGTCGGAGATGGCCTTGGTGCTGGCTTTGCTGCTGTTGATTGGGGGGCGATTGCACGCTCTGCAGAGATCTGGGCCTAGGGAGCCTTAACAATTTTGTAGGTGGCTTTGGCATCGGGGCCAAAGGTGATCACATCCCCCGACTTGAGCTGGTGGGTGGTCAATTTCTGGCCGTTGATCAACAAGCCATTGGTGCTGGGGCGACCTTCCAGATCCCCATCCAAAATGCGGTAGCAATATTCTCCCTCTCGCTCGGCGGGAATCCGCAGCAGCATGGCGTGGTAGCGGGAGGCATATTGAGAGTTGAGACAGATGTCGTTCGCCAAGTCCCGACCGATGAAGTATTTGGCGGATCCCAGCACCTGGGTACGGCGGCCATCTCGGTCTTCCACGATCAAGATGTGCTGGTGGGTACCGGAAGGAGAAGGCACAGATTCAACCATACTTCCGCTGTCAATACCAGTGTTTAACCGTACCTCAAACTATACCGAAGTTTAGCCTTCTTCCTGCTATCGCTGGGTCTGCAGAATCGCTCATCCAGCGCCCCAGAACTCTCGACCGATCCAGTGGGCTAGCGAGGAACATTCTGGAGCAATGAGCCGACCCATCCGGGGAAGAGGGTGTAAGCTCCTACCGCCCATTGGGCCATGCCCACCACCACCTCTGACTTGGACTGGCGAGCGGCATCCCAAATGGCTTCGGCAACTTCTTCCGGCTGGCTGACCCAAAAACTCTCCAGCGCCTGTTGCATTTGCTCACGGGCTTTGCCACCTAAGGTTTGGGCTTGGCTGTCGGGAGAGGACGCTGGCCCCACCTCATCCAGAAAAATGGCTCGCTTGAGGAAATTGCTGCTGACGATGCCCGGATGGACGCCAATTACCTGGATCCCTTGGGGTTGCAGTTCCAGACGCAGCGCTTCTGTCAGCCCACTGACCGCGTACTTGCTGGCACAATAGGCGCTCATCTGGGGCAGGGGCATTTTGCCGCCAATGGATCCCACGTTGATGATCTGGCCTTTTTTGCGCTTCAACATGTCGGGGAGCACGGCTCGGATGGTGTGGAGGTAGCCCCAAAAGTTGACCGCCATCAAAGCCTGCCAGTGTTCCAGGGTAGTTTGCAAAAAAGGGCCACTCATGCAGATGCCGGCGTTGTTGATCAGGCAATCGATGCGGCCATAGCGTTCCAGAGTTCTCTCCACCAGGTTTTGCACCTGTTCTGGCTGCGTGACATCGGTGGGAACGGCCAAGACCTCGGCGTTGAGGCTTTGCTCTAGGTCGATGGCAGTTTGCTTCAGGGTTTCGGCAGTGCGGGCAGCCAGCGCCAATCGGTAACCCCCACGGGCAAAGGTAAAGGCAGTAGCTCTGCCGATGCCTTCAGAAGCGCCTGTAATTAAAACAACATCGGCCATCCTGCTTCTCCGTAAATCTGGACTGGGATCCCTCTACCTGTTGTAGCTTCTCCGAGAGTTAGGGATCCCTGCTTGGCTGAGGGCTTAAGATACTGAACAATAGCGAAGATAGGGTGTATGGCCTCTACCTACTCATTTGACATCGTCAGCGATTTCGATCGGCAGGAACTGGTGAACGCTGTAGATCAAGCCCGGCGGGAGATCAAACAGCGCTACGACCTCAAGGATACTCAGACGGAAATTGAGCTGGAGGAGGGATCCCTGACCATCACCACCGCCAACGACATGGCCCTCAACTCCATTCGGGATCTGCTTCTTACCAAAGCGGCCAAGCGGGGTCTATCCCTGAAGATCTTCGACTTCCAACCCCCAGAGAGCGCCGGCGGCAACCGAGTGCGCCAGGTGGTTCACCTGAAAAAGGGCATTGATGCCACACTGGCCAAACAGATTGCCAAGCAAATCCGCGACAACTTTAAGAAAGTGCAGCCTGCCATTCAAGGGGATCTGGTGCGCGTTTCCGGCAAGGATAAAGACGAGCTACAGGCGGTCATTCAAATGCTTAGGCAGCAGGACTACCCGGTGGCGCTGCAATTTGTCAACTATCGATAGGGATCCTCTGGGCTTCCGTATCTTTCCCCTCAACCCCTCTTGCAAGATTAGAGATCTCAGGATCTGTGAAATGTTGGGTTTAATGGCTGCTGGAAATGGTGATGGCCTACGCTCCTCAAAGCTTGAGTTTTCGGCCAATTGGGATAGGGGGCTCTGGTGAGAAATCTTGTGAAAGTAACCGTCGGAATCAAGCCAGTAAGTCCTTGAGAATCTCATTGGAAAATAGCCAGCCATTGGGTGGGATCAGCCGCAGCCGACCCGCCTCGCAACTGGCCCAGCCCTTCTCGAAATAGGGATCCAGCTTCTCCAAAGCTTGCTCGACCTTTGGGTGGCCAAAACGCTCTTGCAAATGGCCCAAATCCAGACCTTCCTGTAAACGCAGCCCCAACATCAAAGTATCCATCCAAACTTCCTCTGGAGATGCTTCAGGAGGGAGGGGGTAGACTCCAGCTTTCACCTGCTCAAAGTAGTGGTAAAGGGTTTTGGGTTGCTGAATGCGCCGTCCACCCTCGTAGCCAACGGATCCCATACCAAAGCCAAAGTAAGGGCGATTTTCCCAGTACACTCGGTTGTGGCGACAGGCGTAGCCGGGGCGGGCAAAATTGGAGATTTCGTAGTGGATGTAGCCCGCTTCGGTGAGCAGCTCCCGCGCCATCACGTACATTTCAACCGTGGTTTCCTCGGTGGGCAAAGGCGCATCTCCCGGTCGGTACATCCGGCCAAATCGGGTTCCCGGCTCAATCGTCAGATCATAGATGGAGACGTGGGGAGGGTTAATTTCAATGAGAGCTTGCAAAGAGTTGTGCCAATGCTCCAAGGTTTGGTAAGGCAGCCCAAAGATCAAATCCAGATTGAAATTATCAAGGCCCACCGCTTTGAGATCAGATACAGCCTCGTAAACTTCTTCTACCCCATGCAGGCGGCCACAAGCGGCCAGCAGCTCCGGTTGAAACGCTTGTACCCCCAAGCTGATGCGGTTAACCCCCAATGCCCGATAGCCCGCCAACTGATCTCGGGTCAGGGTGCCGGGGTTGGCCTCCAGAGAAATCTCGCAGTCGGGATGAAACGGGATCCTCTCTTTCAGCTCGTTCAAAATCCGCCCCACTTGCTCCACCGTCAGCAGAGAGGGTGTGCCACCCCCGAAAAAAAGGCTGGTCAACGGTCTGGGATCCCTGGCCAGATGGCGGTAGCGGTAGGAGCTGCCGATCTCTCGGCAGAGCATTTGCACGTAAGTTTCTATCAACTCTCGGGTGCCCAAGCCCGTGGCAAAATCACAGTAGTGGCAGCGCTGCCGACAAAAAGGGATGTGCAGGTAAGCTGCTTCAGGCCAATCAACCTGGTCGCGGCAGCATTGCAGAGCAGTATCGGTCGGAGTGGGATTGTGCAAAGCCGTTGCCACAGCCATGGGTCAGCTCAAACGGGATAGAACCACTATACTGATAGACTCCGAAACTCCTCACGAGGAGGGATCCCATGGGAGCTGTGCGCCTGGCGGTAATCGACTATGATGCCGGAAACTTGCATTCGGCTTGCAAAGGCTTGGAGCGTGCCGGGGCAGAGGTGCATCTGGTAACAGAGCCGGTCGGGCTGGAGCGTTTCGACGGGATCATCCTGCCGGGAGATGGGGCTTTTGATCCGGCCATGCAGCAGTTGCGAGAGCGAGGCTTTGTGGATCCCATCCGGGAGGCGGTGCAGCGGCAGCAGCCCTTCTTGGGCATTTGCATTGGTTTGCAGGTTTTGTTTGAGAGCAGCGAAGAGGGGGTGGAACCGGGGCTGGGCATCGTGCCCGGACGGGTGCAGCGCTTTCGGCCAGAGGCGGGCCTGCGCATCCCTCACATGGGCTGGAATCAACTGCAACTCACCCAAGCCCACTCTCCCCTCTGGGCAGGGATCCCCGATCAAACCTGGGCCTATTTTGTCCATTCCTATCACGGTGTGCCCAGCGATCCAGCCTGGGTGGCTGCTACCACCCAACACGGCAGCCAAACCTGTGTAGCCGCTATTGCCCGCGGCACCTTGTTTGCTACCCAATTTCACCCAGAAAAGTCCGGCCCCTACGGCTTGAAGATGCTGCGCAACTTTGTCGAGTTTGTTGCCCGTTGTTCCCCCTTATCTGCTCCCAGAGCCTAGTGCCCCATGAACTATTGGCTGATGAAATCTGAGCCCAGCATCTATAGCATCTGGGATTTGCAGCGGGAGGGCCAAACCCTTTGGGATGGCGTGCGCAACTACCAAGCCCGCAACTATCTGAAGGCAATGCAGCCTGGGGATCGCGCCTTTTTCTACCATTCCAATGCCGAGCCACCCGGAATTGCCGGTTTGATGGAGATCCTGGAAACCCACGTGGTGGATCCCAGCCAATTCGACCCTGCCAGCCCCTACTATGATCCCAAATCTACCCGCGAGGATCCCCGCTGGCATACGGTGCGAGTGCGGTTTGTCTCAGCCTTTGGGCGATTGATCCCTTTGGCTGAATTGCGAGACACCTTCACCCCAGAGGAGCTGGAAGTAGTACGACGGGGCACGCGACTGTCGGTCATGCCGGTTGCCGAAGGGGTGGCGAAACGATTGCTGGCGCTGACGGGAGTTTCTACGCAGTCTCCTCTATGATGGGCGAGGCCAACCTGAGTGGGGCCAATTTGCGTGGCGCCGACCTAAGTGGGGCGGATCTAACGGGGGCGGATTTGCGAGGGGCCAATCTGTCGATGGACAACCTAAAGAGCGCTTTTCTGGAAGGGGCAATCTACAGTGCCAACACCCGCTTTCCCGCCGAGTTCGACCCAAAATTTGGAGGGGATGACATTGTTCGGCGCTGACCCCAGCTCACCGGCTTAAAATTCATGAGCCAAAGGCTGAGAGCCCCCAGCGCTGTAAGCTATCAAAGGCCGCGTAGGCCGTTAGATCCGGCTGCAGGGGCGTAATCGACACATAGCCCTCAGCAACCGCCCGCACGTCCGAACAGGGATCCACCCCCTCTTCCACCACCTCTCCTGCCAGCCAGTAGTAGGCCTTGCCGCGCGGATCCACCCGCTTCTCGTAGATATCGGTGTATTTGCGCCAGCCCAGAGGAGCTAGAACCATGCCGCGCATCTCGGCAGCCGACAATGGCGGCACATTCACATTCAACAGCATGGGCTCCCCCAAGGGCTTCAAGCTCAGTTTCTCCAGCAACGTCAGCACCACTTGCGCTGCCGGCTGAAAATCCTGATGGGTAAAGCTGGCCAGGCTCACCGCCAAACTGGGGATCCCTTCCAGCAGCCCTTCCATCGCTGCCGATACGGTGCCGGAGTAGAGCACGTCGGTGCCCAGATTGGCTCCCTGATTGATGCCGGAAATCACCCAATCGGGAGGATGATCCAATAGCCCGTCCAGACCTAACTTGACACAGTCGGAAGGTGTGCCCGAACAGGCCCAGGCCTGCACTCCTGGGGGAAATCCTTCCCGCACCGGATCCACCCGCAGCGGCTTGTGCAACGTCAAGGCATGGCCGGTGGCCGAGCGCTCCCGATCCGGACAGACCACCGTGATCTGATGTGCGCCCAGCCGAGCCAGAGCAGCGGCCAGACAACGTACCCCCGCCGCCTGGATGCCATCATCGTTGCTGATGAGAATGTTCATCGCAGCCACCCCACACCCGCCCTTAGACATACACCAGTCTGACCCAACGATCCGCTCTGATCCCTCAGGTAGCCAAGTTCAGCGACGAAATCTGAAAATTCACGGCCTCTTGAGGTTATTATTGGACGTAGCCTTTCGAACAATATCAGTAGGAACACAATGTCACCCCATGAGGTCAAGTGCCATTATGAAGCTAAGGTAAAGTAAACCCTGCGGTTTCCTTCCTCTTTGTTGTGCCTTCTTGTTTGCATCTTGCTGTTTCCTCATCCATATCCCCTTGAGACTCCTTCCCGCTAAAGCGAACAGCGGGGCAAAGCTGGGGAGTCTGTAAAACCCATCAGGTCGCTCGAGCGACAGGAAGTTGATCTCATGTCACTTGTTTCCATCACATCGGCAACAGAGGCTCAGGAATGGCGTGAGCTTTGCCAGTGGGCCGAGGAGCACTACCGCTGTCGCACCTTTCCCAAAGACGTGCGCATCCCCACCCGTCCGGGATTGGTGTACATCACCCAAGAGGGGGTGGTGCGCTTGGTCAGCCAAACTCCAGAGCGGCGGGAGGTCTTTGTTGGGTTTATCACGGCTGGGTTTCCCTTTGAGCTGAGCAACCCAGAGCGCTTTGAGTTAAAAGCCTGCACCCACGCCGACCGCACCACGGTGATGTGGTTCTACTGGCAAGACCTGGAGCAGTGGCCCTACTTGCACCAGAAAGTCCAGGAAAACTTTCGCCAGCAACTGCAACGGAAGCTGCTGTGGTTGGGAAACTTGGGCCAACGGCGCGCCATCGACCGCCTCAAGGGCTTTTTGAGCCTGTTGATCGAGGAGTATGGGCAGCCCTGTGAACAGGGGATGTATCTTCCCTGGCCCCTTACCCACGCCCAGATTGGGGATGCCATTGGGGCCACTCGTGTGACGGTGACTCGCCTTCTGGGATCCCTGCGCTCGAAAGGGTTTGTGCAGGTGCTGGATCAAAACTTAATCTGCATTCCCAACGGGGTGAAGCTCCAGCCCACTCCGAAGAAGGCGGCCAGCGCCTAGCCCTGCTGTCTAAAGCGTTATGCCTACGGCACCCTGTCAAAAACTGCACTGCTGACCAAGAAAACTGGGTTGCCAGCCCCGCCCTAAGGCCTACGGCCCGCTGACGCAACCAGGTCGGCTTTGTGCTATGGTGTTGAATGAACTCCGCCAACTTGAATATGGCGCAGTGTCAACAGGGAAAGTATCTGGGAGTTCATCCCAGTAGTTGGGGTCATAGCATCCCTCACCACTTGCAAAGGTGGTGTAGCCCAGGAAGTAGGAGTCATCCTGCAACCTGGGAAAGAATCCTTGCCATTTAGGGCAGGGAGAATGTCGGCGCTGTTGTTCCTTCACCTTTGCGCTACGCCTACTACCCCGGCTGTGTGGCCCAAGGGGCCTGTCGTGAGCTGTACGACTCCACCGACCAGATTGCGCGGCATCTGGGCATTGAACTGGTGGAGCTGGAGGCTGCTTCTTGCTGTGGTTCTGGCACCTTCAAAGAAGAATCGGAGCTGCTGGAAGATACGGTAAATGCCCGCAACCTGGCTTTGGCCGAGGCGCTGGGGTTGCCGATGCTCACCCACTGCAGCACCTGTCAGGGGGTGTTGGGCCGCGTGAATGAAAAGTTAAAAGCTGCGAAAACCGCGAATCCAGAGTACTTTCACCAGGTGCAAGCCCTGTGCCAGAAAGGGGGCTGTGAGAGCCGTTACCAGGGCACAGGCGATGTGCGCCATTTGCTGTGGGTGCTGGTTCATGACTACGGCCTGGAGCGATTGGCCCAACAGGTCAAGCGGCCCCTCTTGGGGCTGCGCTGCGCTGCCTTCTACGGGTGTTATCTGTTGCGGGCCTACGACATCTCCCGCTTCGATGTGGCACGGGATCCCCGTTTGATGGAGGATCTCTTCGAGCGTTTGGGGGCCACCCCTGTTTGGTATCGCGGGCGCACCCAGTGTTGCGGCTGGCCCATTTCCAGCTATGCCCCGCAGCAGTCTTTCTCGATGGCAGGCCGGCATCTTCTGGAGGCCATAGAGGCGGGAGCGGATTGTTTGGTCACCCCCTGTCCCCTGTGTCACCTCAACTTGGACTCTCGGCAGCCGGAGGTGGAAGAGGTGATCGGGCGCAAGCTGGGGATCCCGATCCTGCATTTGCCACAATTGGTGGGCCTGGCCCTGGGGATCCCGGCGAAAAACTTGGGACTGAACCGCCATGTGGTGCAGGTGGAAAAAGCCCTGCAGAAAATAGGCTGCTGATCTTCCAACCTCTCTGCCTTTTTCCGGCAACACCGACTGCAGCCAACACAGACCTATCTTTTGGGTGAAGGCGAGCCCACTTACTCTTCAATCCGGATCAAGAAAGGCGCAAAATCCGCCAAATCCCACTTGATGGCTGGGGGATCCCTGGGCAAACATCAGGTGGGTTCTGCCTGGGAAGGATATGCTATTCTGCCCAGCAAGGTACCCGTCCTTGTTCAAAAACCGCAAAGTTCCTCTTAAATTCACCTACTCCTGCTTGGCAGCTCCCTATGGTAGTCTCGGATCCCTTTGGCCTTGTTGTGCAAGAAGTGCAGCAGGGCGGGTACGCAGACCGAGTGAAAAAGCTGGTTTACTTTGCCTGCACCAGCACTTGGGAAAGCGATGTCAGCAAGTTGAACCAAATAGACCTGAAAGCCCTGCTGGAGCAGCTTTGCCGCCAGCACGCTACCCTTGATGCTTTGGGCCAACGCTTTCGAGATGCCATTAGCCGCATCAACAAAAAAGCCGAGTATGCTCGCATCGCCAAGATGCTGCTAAGCAAGCTACAGCCCCTGTATCAACAGCCCCAAGCGGATCCCTCTAGCCCACTCATGCCCTCGACCAAGGAGCCATCAGCTTGGGCCGCACCCTCGCCTATCTTGTCCTTGGAGTATGGAAGCCCACGACTGCAAAAGCAAGACTACGATCCCTTCGAGTTGCGGGCAGGGGTGATGCGGCAAACCAGCCCTTTGCGGGCCAAGCTGGTTCTGTTCACGGCTTTGTACCACAAAATAGAGCCTACTCTGCAGGGGTTGGCCGCCCTGCGACGCCACAGCCTGGACGAACTGCTCAGAGCCCTTTACGATGCCTGCCACTCCCCCCAAGAACTGGAAACCCGGCTGAAGGAGGCGGTGCAGCAGTTGCAGGAGCCGGATCAGGATGGCCAAGCCGCCAACGCCGTGCTGCAGATGCTGAAGCCTCTTTACGTTGACGTGCCCCCAGCGACCCTCCCCGGCGGAGGATTGGCTGCTGAGCCTCTCTCCGCCAATCTGGATTGGCTGAATACGGAAGATGCCGTTCGTGCCGGCAGGACAGAGTCCTTGTCCGGTTCCATGACTTGGATTGACGCTGGGATCCCAGAGGATGAGGAAGAGCCTGCAGAGCTTTCGGCTTTTGCGACCCCGGCAACACCACCCGCCCCCTCTTCTGACCTGCAACAGGAGCTCCCAGAGCCCTGCTGCCAACTGCTCCATCGCAGCGCCGGATCCCTGATGGTTGCCATCGAGAATACCCTGAGCGAGTTGGGCAATGCCCTGGACGAAGGGCTACAGGATGAGGATCCCGCCCAATATCTGACGCTCAAACACCAGGTGCTGCGCGGCTTCTTGAGGGATGTCGAGGGATCCGCTGCGATGTTCATGGGGATTGTGAAAAAGCTAGAACAATCGGAGTGGCGCTTGGTGCAGCCCCCTCACGTCAGCAGTGGGGAATACGCTTTGCCGGAGGCGATCACTGAGGTGCCCACCAACCTTGCGGATCCCTATGCTTCCCTGAGACAAGTCTTGGCCAGCAGCGAGCTGGCCCGGCAAAAGCCGCAGTTGGAGCAGGAGGTGATGCGCTTGGTGCGGCGCAGCGTCGGCTCTGTCAAAGCTGCTATCGAACAGGCCCTGAGCGAGTTGGGCAAGGCGTTGGATGAGCAGTTTCAAGCCTGCACTCTAGAGGAAGCCTTGGTTCTCAAGTACCAGACGTTGCGCACTTTTTTGCACGAAGTGGAGGAGATCTCCACCAAATTTGCTGCTTTCTTGGATCGCATGGAGGAGGCAGAGCGCCGTCTGTTCGGACTGGTTTGAGAGCCAAGCCCGCTGTTCGGGGATCCCGTTCAACACTCACGATCAGCCGCGCCGAGTGTTGGGGAAACGCCTTGATTTTCTTCTAGAATGGCCGCTAGTTTGGATCCCCTCTCGCTTCTCTGAGCTCTCCCCCCTCCATCTATGGACGCCAAGGATCTGCTCCGGCTTTACCGGGCAGGACGAACCAACTTTGCGGGCGAAAACCTGGCCGCCCTCGACCTGAGCCGGGCCGATTTGATCGGGGTGGATCTCTCCCAAGCAGACCTGCACAGCGCCAACTTGATCTTCGCCTTCTTGGGGCGGGCCAAGCTGCAGAAGGCCAACCTCGTCGGGGCTAACCTCGGGGGGGCCAACCTCAGCCAGGCGGACTTGAGCGAGGCGGATCTCAGGGATGCCCAGTTGCACGGCACCACCCTACAAGGGGCAGATTTGCATGGGGCCAACCTAACGCTGGCCCTGTTGATCGATGCCAACCTGCTGGATGCGGATTTGCGTTGGGCCAACCTCACCAGTGCCAACTTGGGGGGAGCTTGCTTGCGGGGGGCTAATCTCCGTTTCGATAGCCGCCGGGGAGCGGTATTGCGCAACGCCAATCTTAGCCGCGCTGATCTCAGCGGAGCCAACCTGTCGGGAGCGGATTTGACACGGGCCGACCTGAGCGGGGCCAACCTAAAAGAGGCCAGTTTGATCAAGGCCAACTTGCAAGGGGCCAGCCTGCAGCAAGCCCGTTTGCAGGGAGCCATCCTGAGCGAGACCGACCTGAGGGGGGTTTCTTTTTTGGGGGCAGACCTGCAAGGGGCGCAGATGGCGCGGGCCAACTTGAAGGAGGCGATACTTCGCCAGGTGAATCTGACAGAGGCCAACTTGAGCGAGGCGGATCTGGCCGCAGCCGATCTTTCCGCCAGTTGTCTGTGCTCGGCCAAACTGGCGCGGGCAGATCTGAGTCGGGCCAATCTGGCCGGGGCCGATTTGCGGTATGCCAACCTGGTGGACGCCTATTTGGGCCGCACCAATCTGGAAAATGCCGATCTCGGCAGCGCGATCCTAACCCGAGCCGATCTGAGCACAGCCAACCTCAGCGGGGCCAATTTGCGCGGGGCAACCCTGCCGGATGGACGGATAGGCTGATTTGACCGGCTCGCCGCCTCACAAGACGAGGATTCTTATCACTGGCTAAGACGGGGATCCGCCCTGGAAAAGGTGAGGTTTTCCCCTGCCGCAGAGGAGCCACAGCCGTTACCCTACAGGGGAAGGATGGGTCAGCAGGATCCGTGAACAGCCGCCGATTTCTGTCTTTGATGGAAGCTTTGTGGGCCGATCTGCCCTTGCCGGAATGGTTGCCGGGGGCAGGAGAGCGCTCGTGGCAGCAGACAGTGGCAGCTCTGCTCCAGCTCTGGCAAGAGGTTGGACAGTTTGGAGTGGTGATCGGTGGGCCGGTGTCTTGGTGGCCCCCCTGGGTGGTTCGGGAGCCGCTGCCCCAACTGCCGTCGCCCATCGACGCTCCAGAGCCAAACCTGAAGCTGCGGGAGCCGGCCCGTGAAGCCCCCTGGCTGTTTACCCCCGATCTGTCCCCTGAGTCAATCCTGACCCCTGGCCAGACGGTGATCCCTCTCCTGCCGCGGGATCCCCTGGTGGAGGAGCCTTTTTTGCTGGTGCTCACCCCTGTTTTTTCGGTGGTGGCCGCCCAAGGGCATCACCCCCACACGCGACAAAGGGGCATGATGGTGTCTTTTGAGCCGGAGGTGGTGCATCGGGCTTGGCAGATCCTGGAGCAGCGGGTTCAACAGGGTAGGCCGGATCGCTTGCCCTTCTGGCAGCAGTTGATGAAGCACCATCCCCTGATGGAGCCCCATGTGCGGGTGCTGGCCCGCTTCAGCAGCCTTCTTCTGCTGGGAAACTTGGCCGAGTCGGGATCCCCGCCCGCTCGCCTACCCCCTGCCAGGGCGGAGAACTCCTCTGTGCCCACAACCCGGCCAGAAGATAAGCAAAAGCGGCGGATCCCGGCAGCTTCCTCTCCCCCTTCCCATAGCCAGCCTGCCGATCAAGGCCAACAGAACAGCCTTTCGGAGGCAGAACTGCTGCGGGCTCTCATCCACGAGATCCAGACGCCCCTCAGCACCATCCGCACCTTGGTCAGTCTCATCCTGAAGCGGTGCGATCTGCCGCCGCGGGTACGGGAATACGTGGAGAAAATCGACCGCGAATGTACTGAGCAAATCAACCGCTTCGGGCTGTTCTTCCAGGCCACGGAAACGGTGATGCCCACTGCCACCCCAGGGGAGGGGCGTCGGCTCCAGCTAGAGCCCATTGCGTTGGTGGACTTGGTGCGGCAAAATCTGCCTCGCTGGCAGGAGCAGGTGGAACGGCGGGGATCCCAACTGGAGCTGGAGATTCCCGATGAGCTGCCGGATGTGGTCAGCGATCCCAAGGCGCTGGAAGCGGTGCTGTTCGGCATGGTCGACCGCATTGCCCGCAGCACCCCGGCTGGCAGCCACATTCGCGCCCAGTTGGTCAGCGCAGGGGAACTGGTCAAACTCCAGTTTCAGGTCAACACCCCTGAGGACAACAACGTCGCTGCTGCCGCAGAGCCCAAATCCCCTCAGGCCATTGGGCAGTTGTTGGTCGTGCAGCCGGACACAGGTGCAGTAAGCCTCAGCCTTCCCGTCACCCAAACTTTGTTCCGCGCCTTGGGGGGCTACCTCACCGTGCGCCATCGCGCCCGTCGGGGGGAAATTCTCAACATCTACCTGCCCCGCCAGCTATAAGCCACCCGGTTGGGATCCCGATACCGTCTCAACGCTGATGTGGCGGAACCCAGGGAAGATGGGGCTAGGATCGATCTGCCAGCGCCGGGAGAGTCTAGGGATTGGATCCATGCCGAGAGCCAGAAAAGTTGCTGAACACCACCCAGAGCCTGAACCCGTCTGCGGAGCCGGAGAACCCAAGGTCAAGGGGGTCACTCTCTCTGCCCAGCAGCTTTCCACTTTGCTTCACGAAATGCGCAATCCTCTCACCGCCCTAAGCACGCTGGCCAAGTTATTACAAAAACGCTTGCCCCCAGAGGATCGCAACCACTGGATTGGCCTCAGCATTGAACAGGAGTGCAAACATCTACAGGAGCTGTTGGCGGAGTTTGAGCGTTGGGACGGGATCCCGGCTCCCCTCCAGCTTCAGCCCCTCTCCTTAGCCGACCTGCTGCGGGAGTGGATTCCCATCTATCAAGCCTTGGCCGAAACCCAGGGACACCACTTTCAAGCCGTCCTGCCCCCTTCCCTACCCCCTGTACAAGCCGATCCGCGTGCCCTGCGGCAGGTGCTTGATAACCTGATCGACAACGCCTGCAAGTACACCCCGCCCCCAGGTGAGATCCGGCTGAAGGTGGAGCTGGGTGAAGATCCCTCAACTGCTTCGCAATGGGAAGTGTTCGTTGCCGTCTGCGACAACGGCCCCGGCATCCACCCTGAGAACCTGGAGCGGATCTTCGATCCCTTTTTTCGGGCAGATCTTTCTAAGCCAGGGCAGGGGCTGGGGTTGGCCATTAGCCGCGACCTGGCCACCCGGATGGGCGGAGATCTCCAGGTGGAAAGCTCCCCCCAAGGCTCCTGTTTTCGCCTGAGATTGCCCACAGGTTAGTAGGAAGATTGTAGAGATATGGGATGGCAGGTGCCGCCAAACGCTTGAACGCTACCCAGGAGCTGCAGATGGCCTCTTCTCCCCCAGCCAAACCCGAACCCCCTGCTGCCAGTCCAGCAGCCCGCATTCTGCTAGTAGATGATGAACCCGGCTTACGGGAAGCGGTGCAAGCCTACCTCGAGGACAGCGGCTTTGAGGTGATCCCGGCGGCCAACGCCCAGCAGGCTCTGCAACTGCTCAGCACGGCCCAGCCTCAGTTGATCATCTCCGACATCATGATGCCCGGCATGGACGGCTACCAATTCCTGGCCCAACTGCGGCAACTGGAGCCCTATAGCCATCTGCCGGTGGTGTTCCTCACCGCCAAGGGGATGACCGCCGATCGCATCCAGGGCTACCGCGCCGGCGTCGATGCCTACCTGCCCAAGCCCTTCGATCCGGAGGAGCTGGTGGCCATTGTCTCCAATCTCATTGAGCGCTCCCGAGCAGCCAGTCCTTCTGAAGTGGTCGCCCGCGAGCTGGCCTCCATTCGGGCGCTTCTGGCAGAGCGAACTCTTCCCCCAACCGGTCCCTCTCAGCCCCCCGCCCCAACTCCCTTGCCCCCACCCATTAAGGTAGAGTTCACGCCGCGCGAGCGACAGGTATTGGAAAAAGTGGCAGAAGGGCTGATGAACAAGGAGATCGCCAAGCAACTGCAGACCAGCGTGCGCAACGTGGAAAAATACGTGACCCGCCTGCTGAACAAGACGGGCACCAGCAGCCGCACCGAGCTGGTTCGCTATGCCCTTACCTATGGCCTAATTCGGCTATAGCCCTCACCCCCAACCCCTAGGAAGACTGAAGAACGTGAGACACGGTTTTATCGCTGGGGCTTTGGTGGCACAGTAACCAGCAGCTCCAACCCAAAGGCGTGATCCCCGGCAGGGTAGCTGGTAATGCCCAGCCCATCGACGCGGGTCAGCAGCTCGCGGGCCTCCGGCTCTAAGCTTGCCAAACCGCCCGGCAGCGTAGCCTCCAGCACTGTGCGGATCCCTTGCCAATTCAGCAAAAAGTAGCCGTAGTTGGGCTTGGGCAACTGATCGTAGAGGGTCTTCAGCGGCTCAGTTCGAGGGAGCAAATTGCCCTGGCGTTGGGCAAGCGTTTGCAGTGCTGCCGTGCTGGTGGTAACGATCAGGTAGTTGCCTTCCCAAGCCCGCACCAGAAGCGGTCGGTTGAACAAGGGATCCGCCCAGATCACCTGCCCACCGGCTTCCGTTACCCGTGCTCCGGATTCTTGGGCCAGCCGATCCAACTGAGTCAGGGCCGCGTTGGCCTTGTCTTTTTGGCCAGTCTCGATCACCAGGGCTGCTCCCATGCCCTGCAACAGCGGATGGGCCTGGGCATCAGGTGCCACCAGCAAGGCCATCTCCCCATCCATCCAGGCCAGCAGATCTTTTTCCAAGTCCAAGCGAGTATTGGCGCGAAACTCAGCCCGCAGCTCCTCTAACGACTCTTTGACCGGCGGATCTTTCTCCAGCTCAGGCACAACGGCTTGCCAGCGCTGGGCGATCTGTTGGGTGGTCAGCACCGCCAGGGCATTGCCGGGCAGCCGCTGAATAAGTTCGCCGCGAGCCGGTTGCCACCCTCCCTGCCCCTGGGTTTTCCGATCGGTCTGGGTCAACATGCGCAGCCGTAGGCCCTGCTCTTGCCAGTGGGCAGCCATGGCCAAAGAGCGCAGGGGTTGCAGGGATCCCAGCGTCGCCGGATCCAGATCCTGCATCCAGTCTTTGAAAGATTCGGGATCCTCCTGCAAAGCCTGGAAGTTGAAGTAGGCAAAGGCCAGCGTGCCGCTCTTATACAGATCGCCAACAGCGGTGCGGAAACTTTCGGAGCGGCCAATCGGCTCTGCTTCGCCGCGATACACAGCAATCGCCTGCTGCATCACCCTTGGGTCGTTGGCCACTGCCACAAAGCGGTTGCCAAACTCAGCAGTTACCCATCGCTCGCCCGGCTCCCCGTTGGTTTGCACATAGAGGGTGACCCCCTGCTCCTGGCGCTGCTCGAAGTTGGCCCCTTCTGCTGCTGCCTGTTGCCGCACCTGGGCCAAGAATTGCCCAGACAAATCAGCGTTGCGGGTGCTGGCTCCAAACAGGATCCCAGGCACCGGCTCGGCAGCTCCGGGCACCAGATTGGGGATCACCACTGCCATCGTGAATTGCTCGCCAGCCCAAGCTTGCATCTCTTCCCGAGAGAACTCCTTGCCGGTTTCAGCCAAAGCTTCTGCCGTCCAGCTCTCCCACTGGGCCAAAAGGTCAGGGTGAGTGCGAAAAGATTCTTCCGGTTGGGTAGAAAAGGTCAGCACCAGGGGCGCCGACTGGGGAACCAGCGCGGTTTCCGGCAGAACATCGCCGGGCAACTGTACCTGTGGCCCTCTGAGTTGGCAGGATCCCAGAAGCCAAGAGCCCCCCACCGCCATCAACGTAAGGGAGAGAGGACGAAACCGGCACTGAAGTTGGGTCTTCATATCACACCTGCGACGAGCCGTCCTCTTGAGGATAGGCGATGGACTCAGAGCCTGTCTGTGATCGCAGCCTCATACATCGGAATATGTAGAAATTGTTACTTTGGCCGGGCGCGAGCGACCAACTCATCCACGTACTCGTTCCAGCGCAACCCTTCGTGAGCCTGGATCCAAACCACCCGCACCTGGGGGCACTCCTGCTTTAGCCGATACAGTTCCTGGATCAAATCCAGGTTTTCCACCGGGCCTGTGCGCCGCCGCCATCCCTGAGCTGCCCACTGCGACATCCAACGGTTGTAGGTTTGCACGCAGAGGTGGGAATCGCTGTAGATGGTGTCCACGCTGTTGCCTTGGGTGTCACGGCAATACCGCAAAGCCCGAATTAAGCCGGTCAGTTCCATGCGGTTGCTGGTGCTATCGGGATCCCCTCCCCAAAACTCTTCCACAACCCGATCATCTTGAACCACCACCACGGCCCATCCCCCTGGCCCCGGGTTAGGAGAACATCCCCCGTCCGTGAAGATGCCGCTGCGGGGGCAGGCAGCCAGACGGCTGGGGCGCGCTCCTTTGCGGCTGCGCATCCGTGAAACCTTGGTCATGGTGCTCATCCGATGCTAACGGGAAGATTTGGGATCCCGGCTCGACAACAGACACTGCATCTTACCGCACAAGGGCGTGCCAGCACCACTATTTAGTGTATCTAGTTCCGGGAAAGTTTTACTTTACACTATCAGTAGTATAAACCTCGTCAACACCAGCTCACGTGACGTAAGGTTAGAGAGACAGGGAAATTCTGCCAAAACGGCGCGAACAAAAACCCCCAGAAAATCTGGGGGAGGAGTGGTGTGTTGAGGTGATGAATACTCGCATGATATCTCTCGAATTCGGTGAGTAGGCCAAACCGGCGATAGATCCCTGCGTTTTTTTGCAGAAATCATTGCAGATACTGGAAAGCATCAGACACTAGAGACCAGCGCGTCAAAACTGAGCTTATTTCGTCTTGATCAGATATAGTGCTCAATCTCGAAGAAATATCTATTTAGACACCAAATATAGAGAAGCCAGTAATAACTTTTCTTATGCACCTACCGCCGACACTAGGGGTTGTGTCAAGTCCAAATGAGCATAGAGACGGGAAAAGTCAAAATTCGCTGACATTAGCTCTTGGATGCAGCGGACTTTCACCTCCTCGTGCAGGCGAATCTGCCCAAAAACCCGTTCGATGCGGTTGATGGTGGTGAAGGTGTCCAGATCCACCGAGAGGATCGGCACTTCCAGCTCTTCTGCTCGAGACTGAATGCGGGGATCCAGAGGGAGCTTGCCGGTCAAGATCAGGCAGAGGGTGGAAGTTTCTAGGGCGGCCAGTTGAATATCGGTGCGGTCTCCGCCGGTGATCACCGCCTTGTGATCCAGCTTACGGAAGTACTTCAAGGCCGAGTTGACGTTCATCGCCCCTACCGCAATGTCTTCAACCATCAGGTCCATCCGATCCGGGCAGCAGAGCACCTCAGCATCCAGTTGCCGCGCCAACTCCCCAACGCTAATGCTGCGCAAAATGCGATGGGAGGGCAAAATGCCCAAGACCGGGATCCCTTGTCCCTCCAAAAAAGGCCGAATGATCGTTTTTGCCGGTTGCACCTGGTCGGGCGGCACATCGTTCAGCAGCACGCCTGCCAAATGGGATCCCAGTTGGCGATGAACAAAGAGAAGAGAATCGACGGCCAAGGGGGAATGGTAGCGATTGATCAGCAGTACCGGAGCATTCAGGGCTTGGGCCATCTTGGCCAGCGACAAGCCAAACAATTCCCCCTCATAAAGATCGGCTGGGCCTTCCAACAGCACCAAATCCGCAGGGGATCGCCGGACAAACTCCAACAGAGGGGCAACCGGGCACTCTGGAGCTGGATCCTCGGGAGCTCGCTTCATTTGGGCCAGCAAAGCCTCTTCGTTGAGCCGGAGCAGCATCGGCGGCATTTGGTCAATCGTCAGCCGCAGAGACTCCGCCACAAAGCGCATATCCGGATCGCCCCCTTCCAGCGAGCAATCCTCCCGCTCGCAAGAACCGATGGGCTTCCCATAGGTGACTTTCATCCCTTGCTGCTGCAGGTGTTTGGCCAAACCCAAGATGGCAGCCGACTTACCGCTGAAGGGCTCAGTAGAACCAATTAAAAGGAACTTGGACACGGATGGCTCCCGGTAACGAGAGGGACGAAGGGATCCCTTACTCAGTCTAACGGAGGCTGCTCTCTCCTCAGTTCTGGACTAACCGATTAGGATCGACTCTTCAGGGTAGGTTACCAACGGGCGGGGCTGTTGTTGAGCCAAGGCCAAGACAATCGTCAATGCCCCCAACCGGCCCCAGAACATCACCAGCACAATGATCAGTTGGCCAAACCAGTTGAGCTCCCCGGTAAAGCCCGTCGAGAGGCCGCAGGTGGCAAAGGCGGAGATCACCTCAAACAACACCGGATCCAACCTACTGTTACTGTGGGTCAGCAAAATCAACCAAGCCGCCAACAATACCACAAACAGAGAAACCGTTAACACCGCTGCCGCCTTGCGCACCATGGAGGGATCCAAGCTGCGCCCGGCAATCTGAGCGCTGGGCAAACCGCGGGCATAGCCCCAGAGGGCCAACACCAACACCGCCAAGGTGCCGGTGGTCATGCCGCCCCCCATAGAAGCTGGGGCTGCCCCAATAAACATGAGAGCCATCAGCAGCAACTGGCTTGCCGGGGTCAAATCCTCAATGGGGATCCCGGCAAACCCAGCCGTTCGGGCAGAAACCGATTGAAAAAACGTCAGGCCCAAGCGGTGGGGCCAGCTTACCTCCAGCAGGGATCCGCCGGGCAAGCTCTCTCCCAAAAACAAGCCAATGCCGCCCGTGCAGAGCAAAACCACCACCACGCCCAGGGTAATCCGGGTGTGCAGAGAGGGGCGGTGGCCCCGTGGCCAGGTTAACAAATCCGACAAAACTGGGATGCCCAAACCGCCGATAAAAATCAGACCGGCCAAAATCGCCAGCGACAGACCGTCTGTAGGGATCCCTTCCCGGCCAAACAGGTCAAATCCTGCATTACAAAAGGCCGACACCGCGTGAAAAATAGCCAGAAAAACTGCCCGCCCCGGCCCATAGAGATCCCGCCAGTGCACCCAGAGCAGCAGAGCCCCCCCCAACTCAATGAGAGTGACCCCCAGCAGCACCCGCCGAGTCAATTCCAGGATCGCCCCCGGATCGATTAGACCCAGCGAATTGCACAGCGCCAAGCGATTGAGGAGGGAAATGCGCCGCCCGATCAATTGAAACACCACCACCGCCAACACCATGAAGCCCACCCCGCCAATCTGAATCAGGATCAGCAGCACAATCTGGCCCAACAGGGTGAGATCCTCCGCCGCCACAATCGTCGAGAGCCCCGTCACGCTCAGGGCCGACATGGCCGTAAACAGCGCCTCATTCCAGCTCAAGGGATCCCCGCGCCCGATCCCCGGCAACATGAGCACCAAAGTTCCCACCACTGCCAAGAGCCCCAACCCTACAACCAGGCGCAATGGCGGTGGCAGCGGGCGACGCCTGTCCCCCCCGAAAAACCACTGCAGACGATTCCCAAAGGCCCTAGAGGACTGAGACAATGCCGAGCCCGGTGTCGGCAGGTGGCGGGCGCGGGATGGTACCGGTGGAACCAAGCGCTCAGAGCCCTCCTCTGGCGGAAGCGGGACGGAGCCCTCTCTCATCGGAGCCCTCCCTACATTTCATTCAGCCGCGAGATGTTGGTATTGGCCCCCAGAACCACCAGCAAATCCCCCTTTTCCAGCAGGTAGTCTGCGGGGGGAGAGACCACCAGCGATTGCTTTCGCTTCACCACCAGCACCGTGATGCCGAAGCGGCGACGCAGATCCGACTCCGCCAGCGTATGGCCCACCAACGCCTCCGGCACCTGTAATTCCGTAATGCTGTAGCCCGGCTCCAGCTCTAGCTGATCTAGGATCCCCGGTGCTGTCAACACCTGAGCCAAACGGCGCCCTGCCTCTTGCTCCGGCAACACCACCCGATCTGCCCCCACTCGCAGAAGAATGGAGCGTTGTCGTTCGGTCGAAGCCTTACAGACCACATTGCGCACCCCCAGGCTTTTCAGGGCCACTGTCGTCAGCAAATTGCTCTCGAAATCGCTGCCAATGGCCACCACCACCGTGTCGAAGGAGAGGATATCCACCGCTCGCAGCGCATCTTCATCGCTGGAATCGAGTGCCACCACCTGCGTCAGCTGATCCGCCAGGCGCTGCACGATCTCACGGCTGCGGTCGATCCCCAAGACATTGTGCCCTCGCTCCATCAAGGTAAGAGCCAAGCTAGAACCAAAGCGCCCCAGCCCAATCACCGCATACTCACGATCCACCCGCTGCCGTTCGCGCCAGCGGAACGTAGTCCCTGCCATGTGCTCTCCTGCCCCCTCTTTCAAGAACAGATCATAAGTTCATCCAGCAGGGATCGGAAAGGCGATGACTCTAGGCCGACTCGGGCTTGGGCAGCGTAGAGGGGTGAGGAATGAGCTCGCGGGTGGAACGGCGCTCCACCATCTCTGCGGTGATGCGGATGTGCTTTAGGTCGCGGCGGGAGGGTGCCTCGTACATCACATCCAGCATTAGCTCTTCCACAATGGCCCGCAGGGCGCGAGCCCCGGTCTTGCGGCGATAAGCCTCTTTGGCAATGGCAGCAATGGCGGCAGGTTCAAACTCCAGTTCCACCCCGTCCATGCGCAACAGCTTCTGCGCCTGCTTGAGAATGGCGTTTTTGGGCTGCGTCAGGATCGCCTCCAGCGCCTTCTCATCCAGCGGATCCAAAGTCGCCACTACCGGGAGCCGCCCCGTGAATTCGGGAATCATGCCGTACTTGATCAAGTCTTCAGGCTCCAAAGCCTTGAGGGCATTGGCCATACGTTGCTCGCGGCTAACCGACAATTGCTCTCCTGGCTTGATAAAGCCCATCGATTTCTTGCCGATGCGCTGCTCGATTACTTTTTCCAGGCCAACAAAAGCCCCCCCGCAAATGAAGAGGATGTTGGAAGTGTCGATTTGAATGCAGTCTTGATAGGGGTGCTTGCGCCCTCCCTGGGGAGGCACGTTGGCTATTGTCCCTTCCAGCATCTTCAACAAAGCCTGTTGCACCCCCTCGCCGGAGACATCGCGGGTAATGGAGGGGTTCTCGCTTTTGCGGGCAATTTTGTCGATTTCGTCGATGTAGATGATGCCGCGCTGGGCCTCTTCTACGTCCATGTCCGCCACCTGCAGCAGGCGCAACAGGATGTTTTCCACATCCTCGCCCACATAGCCAGCTTCCGTAAGGGTGGTAGCATCTGCAACCGCAAAAGGCACATCCAACATGCGAGCCAGGGTTTCCGCCAGCAGGGTTTTGCCGGAGCCAGTGGGGCCAATGATCAAAATGTTGGACTTCTGTAGCTCCACCTCATCCAGTTCCGAAACTCCGACGCTACCGGGGTTGGCCTTGGCAGCCAGACGCTTGTAGTGGTTGTAAACCGCCACCGACAAAACCTTCTTAGCTTTTTCTTGGCCAATCACATATTGGTCGAGATAGCGCATGATCTCCTGCGGCTTGGGCAACTGCGCCAAAGAAGGCAGGCTGCGGGAGGATTTTTTAGGAGCTTCACGCCGGCCGCCGGCAGGGGCGGCAGCAGGAGGAGTGTTGCCGTCGTAGAGTTCCTCATCCAAAATCTCGTTGCAGAGCTCCACGCACTCGTCACAGATGTAGACCCCCGGCCCCGCAATCAACTTACGCACCTGATCCTGTGACTTGTTGCAGAAGGAGCACTTTAGATGGGAGTCATATTTGGCCATGGGATCCTCGTTGCTGCTTGCTCTTGGCTATCCTAATCCGGCAAAAGCCAGAAGAAAACTAAACCTTCCAATCCAGTCGCAAATTGGCTGCGAAAGCGTAAGGAGGCCGAAGTTGGTGGAATCTCACTGACCTACTAGTCTAGCATCTCCACTGGGCTCGTAGGGCTTGTTTCCAGATCCCCAAGGGGGCAGGGTGCCAAGAGATTCCCATGGGGATCAACTGGAAAGACTGGAGATATAGTCATTTCAAACTGGATTGAGACACTTCCCAAGCGCTCCGTGCCGCTTCCATGACCACCCAATCTTCAAAAGGGAGCTGGGAAGCAATGCAACGGAGGTGTTTCATTCTTGCTTCAAAGTGACCATAAGCTTCTCCAGCGCTCTGCGCTACCCGTGCAAACGCCACAGCCTCGGTTCTCCCCAAGTGTCTTACAAGGAGGAAAACTGGAAATGGAAGGGGTGAGCCGTTTCGCTGCTATCGGGAATGGTCATACATCCTTTGGACGGATTTATAGAAAAACCGCCCGACTTGACGCCGAGCGGAAGATGGTGTGAGGAGTGAACGGAAACATGCGTCTCCGCTGATCCCATCATAGTTGACCTTATCTGGCACTGGCAAAGGAATCCTTCAGTTAAGTTGGATACTTTTTGGAGGTGTGGCCGCGCCTTTTTGTAACCAAAAAGGGGAAGGAACTGTCCGTGTTTCGTTCGCTTCCCCCTATTGGCGTCCACTCCTCACTAGAGGTGAATCATAAATTATCCCTGCCGCTAAGACAACCCACCCTACCCAAGTTTTTCGGGGATCCACCCTGTCAAGGATGCAGATCACCGGATTCCACGGTGGGATCCAGCGCCAACAGCTCCGCTTCGGTCAGCAGGGGGATCCCCAGTTGTTGGGCTTGCTCCAGCTTGGAGCCGGGGTCAGAGCCCACCACCACGTAGTCGGTTTGGCGGCTGACGCTGGCGGTGACTTTGCCCCCCCGACTCTCAATCCAAGCCTTGGCCTGCTGGCGGGAGAGGGTGGGCAAGGTGCCGGTGATTACGAATTTTTTCCCGGCCAGGATCTGGGAGACGGCAGGGTTCTCCTGCTGAGGAAGAGCGGGGATCCCTAGCGCCTGCAACTCCTGCAACAGGCGACGATGGGCCGGCTCGGCAAACCAGGCCACCACCGCTTCGGCCACTTCCGCGCCTATCCCATAGATCTGGGCGATGGTTTCTGCGCTGGCTTGGGCCAAAAGCTCAGGGGTGGGAAAATGGCCGGCCAAAATCTGGGCGGTGACCACCCCCACATGGGGGATCCCCAGCCCGTAGAGCACTCGTTCCCAGGGCTGTTGACGAGAGCGCTGAATGGCTTGCACCAGCTTTTGGCTGGAGCGGGATCCCATCCCCTCCAAGCCCTGCAACTGCTCTGGGGTGAGGCGGTAGAGATCGGCTACGGTGCGCACCCCCAAGCTCTCCACCAATTGGGCTGCCCGCTTTTCCCCTAAGCCTTCGATATCCAAAGCATCACGGCTGGCCCAGTGCTGCAATTGGCCCCGCAGCTTGGCCGGGCACTCGGGGTTGGGGCAGCGGGTCACGGCTTCGCCAGGGGGACGAACCAAAGGGGCGTGGCATTCGGGGCACTGGCTGGGCAGGCTGTAGGGAACAGCGTCGGCAGGGCGCAATTCTTTTAGGATCCCGACCACCTCCGGGATGATCTCCCCGGCTTTGCGCACGATGGCAGTATCGCCAATGTGCACATCCAGCTCCCGCAGGCGATCGGCATTGTGCAGGCTGGCGCGGCTGACAAGGGTGCCGGCCAAAGGAACCGGCTCCAGCTCTGCCACTGGAGTGACGGCGCCGGTACGGCCCACGCTGGCCACGATGGCGCGGATGCGGGTGGGGACTTCCTGGGCAGGGTATTTGAGGGCAATGGCCCAGCGGGGAAATTTTTGCGTAAAGCCGGCCTCCTCCTGCAGCCGCAAGGAGTTCAATTTCACCACCACCCCGTCGCTGGCGTAGGGGAGCTGGGCACCCCGCCATCGCTCATAAAATTGGATCACTTCTCCCAAGCCCCGACAGACCTGGGAAAGGGGGTTGACTGGAAATCCCAATTCCTTGAGCTGCTGCAGACACTGCCACTGGGTTTGCGGGGGATCCCCGGCAGGCCATCCCTCCGGCCAGTGGAGGGCGTAGGCGAAGAAGCTGAGCTTGCGGGCGGCCACAACGCGGCTATCCAACTGCCGCAGGGTACCGGCAGCACAGTTGCGCGGGTTGGCAAAGGGGGGATCCCCAGCGGAACGACGCTCTTGGTTGATCCGTTCAAACTCGGCTAGGGCCAGATAGACTTCCCCCCGCACCTCCAAAACGGGAGGCGGATCTGCTGTCGCCAGCCGCAGGGGAATCGAACGAATGGCGCGCACGTTGGGGGTGATGTCCTCTCCGGCCTGTCCGTCCCCCCGAGTAGCACCCCGCTCCAAAAGACCCTCGATGTAGGTTAGGGCCAAGGCGGCGCCATCAATCTTCAGCTCACATACATATTCCAGCTCTCCCTCTGTCCTGCTGTCGGGAACAGGGGCACGGCCCAAAACTCGCAGCAGACGCTCTTGCCACTCCTCTAGCTCTTCTGGGTTGAAAGCGTTTTCCAAGCTGTAGAGGGGGATGCGGTGGAAGACGGTGGGAAAATGCTCTGCAGGTTTTTCTCCCACCCGCTGAGTAGGGCTATCGGGGGTGACCAGTTCAGGGTAAGCCCGCTCCAGCTCTTGCAGCTCGCGGTAGAGGCGGTCGTAAACGCTGTCTTCCAGGATGGGAGCATCGTGGACATAGTAGGCAATGCTGGCCTTCTGCAGCAGGGTGCGCAGCTCGCGGGCGCGTTCTTCCAACTTGGGATCCATAACGCTTTGGGTGAGCAAGGTCTACCCCTAGGTTAGGGCTCCTGAGGAGCGAACAAGTAGGAGCCGATATTCTCCAAGCTGGGAGGATGTAGGAAGGGGATGGTCAAGATGGCCTGCTGGGAAAATAGCTGGGGGAGCTGGGCCAGAAGAGTCTGGTGACGACGGCGGAGGGCCTCTCCAAAGGGGGTAGAATCCTCTAACCACACTCGATTGAGAACGGCGTAGGGATGAGGGATCCCCAAAGCATCCAGTTCCGCCAAGAGACGCTCGGTTTCTGCCAGAACTGCTTGCTCGGGGTTAAAGACGGGGATAAAGGTGACAAACTGGGGATCCTGGAGCTGCTGCCGAAGCTGCCGCACCTGGGCCAAAAGCTCCCGCATCCGCTGCGCCCATTCCGACCTGCCCACCACATCCCGATATTTCAGCCACAGCTTCAGGGCCAAGCTCACCCAACCTTCCAGAGCCTGGGGCATCTGCAGAAACCGCAAGAGATGGCCTGTGGGAGCCGTGTCCAGCACCACCAGGTCGAACTGCCCGCTCGTCTCCTGTCGGAGAACACTCAACAGGGCCATCACCTCATCCAAGCCGGGTGGGGGCATCTGCAGCAGTTGCCGCCACGCCTGTGGGTCGTATTGGACTTCCACCCCTGCCGTCCCCTCCCCCGCCAAGATGGCCGCCACCTCCTCCAGGTAATCCTGCCGGAATTGCTCCAGCACCGCCGCCGCATCGACCTCCTGCCCCAGCAGGTTGGGCAGCAGGGGAATGGGATCCTGACCCAGTTTCGTCTGAAACAGATCCCCCAGCGAGTGAGCCGGATCGATGGAGACCAGCAACAGCTGCTTGTCGGGATGGCGCTTGGCCAAGGTCCAAGCCAGGGCCCCGGCCACCGTCGTCTTGCCCACACCCCCTTTGCCCCCCACCAACACCAGTCGGATCCCTTGGGCCAAAAAGTCCGGTAGAGCCGGGATCCCCTTGAAGGAAGGGAAGAGGGTGGAGAAGAGAGACTTTCTCTTCTCTTGGCTCTCTGCTTTTTGCTCTGGGATCCCTTCCAACTCCAGCAGCACCTCTGGCAAGGGGCGAAGCTGCTGAACCAGCTCATCCAGGGCCGCCAACCCAACCGGCTCCTGCAGTTGATAAGGACAGACCCAGATAGAGTATCCGGGCAGCTCCTCCTGCAGGGCTTTGAGCACGCGCCCCTGTTCCTGTTGCCGCGCCGAGTAGAGAGGAGAGGGGAGAGCAGCGGGCAGCGAAGGTTGGCTGTTATTCTCTCTTGCAAGCAGCACCTGATTGACCAGAAGACCGCCGATGGGCACGCGGCGGTTTTGCAGTTGCTGACAAAAGCGGCGGGTTTCCGCCACGCTCAACTGCTCCGGGATCATCACCAGCCAAGCAGAGGTGCTCTCCGGATTGGTCAAGCGGGCTTTGCCCCCCTCAAGTTCCCCCTGCAACTGGGCCAAAAACGCATCCGCCTCATCCGGTCGATAGGTGCCTGTCAGGGCTTGGGCGATCTCCCGATGCTTGGCCTGAAAGGTGGCAAACACAGCCAGAAGATTATCCAAAAAGTCGGGCAGCTCCAACAGCCGCAGGGTATGCCCGGTGGGGGCCGTATCCAGAATGACCGTATCCACCTCCTCCCTCGCCAGCAGCCGGTTGACCTCCAGAATGGCCATCAGCTCATCCACCCCCGGCCACGCCAAATCCCAGATCGGCAGCAGATCCTCTCGGCCAAACCAACTGCCCCGCTCGGCAATGAGCTCCAGGGCCGGCCCATAGGTTTGCCGAAAAGACCGCAGCAAAATCTCCGCCTGCAAAGCCCGCACCTGCAAATTGGGGCGATCCGGCAAGGGTTGGGCCACATCCGTAACCGAGATTTGCAGCACGTCCCCCAACGAGTGGGCGGGATCTGTGGACATCAGGAGCAGACGGCGCTGGGGATCCACCTGGGCCAGTTGGCGAGCCAGCGCGCAGGTCAAGGTTGTTTTGCCCACTCCTCCCTTGCCGCTGAACAGCAAGAGGCGTTGGGAAGCCAAGAGCAGAGGATGGCAGGAATGCTGATACATTTACGCTGAACACTGCTGACCATTACTGCTCAACGGTGCAGCGATAGCATTCTGTCCATTACTGAACAGAAAGGCGGTATCCCGCAAAGCTCTGAGCATAACACCCAGAGCGCCTTGCCAATCTCGTGGTAGCCTATGGT
>NZ_JANSIG010000025.1:0-33574 GCF_047461975.1 Synechococcus sp. R55.3
TATCACTCCCCGATACTGCAGCGGCATTTCCCAGCCGGCAAAAGAGACAAATCGCGCCCCCAAAGCTTGATGAAGGGGGAACAAGGGGGTGCGCTGCAGCGGGGTTGAACTCATCAGGGATCCCTTTGGCGTCCAGCGTAACGACCAGAATAAACTCACCGTCGCGCATTTTGGGGATCCTGTCCATCGACGACGGTGGGAGCTGGTACCCTGGGTCTTCTCCACACCCTGAGCTGCGTTGGCAACCTGTAGGGATCCCTGCGGTTCTACCCAGATCCGTCGCAGTGCTTCGCGTGATGTCTTCACGGCATCGGGTCAAGACTCGGTGAAGGGGGAATCTCCTGCTACTTGCCTTGCGTTAGCGGGAGGAGCGTCAATCAATCACCACATTCTTCGGGCCGGCGTTGACCTCTGGGCGACCCTGGTTGAAGTTGGCCAGGAAGGTATCTGGATCTTTGAGGCTGAAGACCAGCTTTTTGCAGGGCAGTTGCAGCCCTACCGGCCCCAGCAAGGGAATAAAGAGAGGCTTCTCCTGCACCAGTGGAATGGCGATCACCCCTTGGGCACTGGTTACCGGGCCAACGATCCCCTGAAAATCGGTGCGCACGCCCAGTCCGTAGTACCAAGGCCAGGGGAAGCGCTCCCCTTGTCCCAACTCGCTCAGGGAGAACGTCTCGTTGAACAGGCTGCCCGCCCGCACAATGAGCTTGTCTTGCAGCAGATCGACATAGGCCGACTCGCTACTCACCCCAAACAGAGCCAGCGGCAAACTTGCCAGGGGATTGGAGTCGATGGCCATGTAGTAGCGCATGAGAGATCTCCGATTTTACAGATGGGCGACTAGGTGAGCCGCGGCCCCCAGCCTTGCCAATTATAGAAAATCTTCCCCGTTGCCAGACTGACCAAAAGGGATCCCATCTGCCCACAAGCTAACCGAGTATGATGGGTTGCTTGGAGTGCCCTTTGAGGACTCCGTCCCGCTAACGCGAACAGCAAGCCACTGGCCAGCGAGGAAAACAGGATGGATCTGCGAGCCCTCATTCGCTTGGTGCCCGATTTTCCCAGACCCGGCATCCTCTTTCGGGATATGACCCCCCTGCTACAGGATCCGGCAGGCTTCCGGGCGGCTATTGAACAGTTGGCCGCCGGCACCACCGGCATGGGATCCCTAGATTATGTGGTCGGCATCGAGTCGCGGGGGTTCATTTTGGGGGCTGCTTTGGCACAACACCTGGGCTTGGGATTTGTCCCGGTTCGCAAGCCGGGCAAGCTGCCGCCGCCGGTGCTCAGCCAGACCTACAGCCTGGAATACGGCCAAGACCAGCTCCAACTCCACGCCCACGCCCTGCGCCCCGGAGAGCGGGTGTTGATCGTGGATGATGTCATTGCCACCGGGGGCACAGCCGCCGCCACCGCCCAATTGGTGGCCCAGAGCGGTGCTGAAGTGGGGGGATTTGCCTTCTTAATCGAGCTGGCCTTTTTGTCCGGCTGCAAGGCTCTTCCCCCTGGGATCCCTGCCCATGTGGTGATGGTAGAGGAAGGCAACTGAGTTCCTCAAGTAAGGTGCACCGACTGGTGGACGGGGATCCCTGTTGCTTTGGGCAAAGGTTGGCTCAAGCGGCTGATCTGAGCCTGGGCCTGCAGTTGTTCGTCAATCCAGTCCGCCAGTTCCCGCATGTAGAGCGCCACATGGATCGCCTGGTCGCGCTGTACCGGCTCCACACCTTTTTCTGCCAGGCGGGCCAGGATGACGGGGTGGCTCAGCTCTTCCAGGGCGGCAAAGTCTTCCGGTTAGTCAAACCCCAGCTCTGCCATTTTCTCAAACACGTACCCCAGCCGTAGGCCCGTGGACTCGCAGCGCCCTTCCGGTTGCCAGGGATCCCGCAGGGCCAGGGCAGCAGTTCGGTAGGCGGTTTGGGCAATGGAGCGCCAGGTGCCGCGGTGAATGCGCAGGCTCAATTGGTGCCGGTTCCATCCCAGGGCTTCTCGCACCAGCAGGCCGCAATTGCAGCGGGTGCTGTCCCGCCAACAATACTCCCAGTCCCAGAAGCCCCAGTGTTGGGATTGGATACGATCCGCGGTGCGGCGCAGGAGAGCCGCCAACTCAGGTGTGGGGCGCATGGGGCAACACAGAGCTAAAACGCTAAAACAGCTCCAGTCTAGGCAAACGAGCGATGGAGAACAAGCCCGGCTCAATCTTCTTGACATTCCTGGTCGTGATGGCGCGAAGCAACATATCCCTGTTCGGGCCTGTCCTCCGAGGGCAAAGCTCGTCGCCGTTGGCGATGCCGTTGCCAAGCCCCCCAGGCCACCCCCCCCAGCACCAGCGAGGCTCCCCCCAGGTAGGTGCCTCCTGCCGGCAAGCCCGCCAAAGCCAAAGCCAGGGATCCCCCCCAAAGGGTCATGGCATAGATCAGCAGCACCGAATGCCGCTGGGATAGGCCAGCTTTGAGCAGACGGTGGTGCAGGTGGCCTTTGTCGGGATGGAAAGGCGACTTCCCCCTGGCCAGCCGTTTGAGGATCACGGTGGACATATCCAGGATCGGCACCGCCAGGATAAAGAAAGGCAGGGCTACTGCCAGCGTGGTCACCCCCTTGGCCACCCCGATCACCCCGATCCCAGCCAGGGTAAAGCCCAAAAAATAGGCCCCCCCATCCCCCATGAAGATCTGCGCCGGGTTGAAGTTGTAGCGCAAAAAGCCTAGGCAAGCTCCCGCCAAAGCCGCCGCCAGCATGGCCGCCGCCGGTCGATCCAGCAACAGGGTTACGATCAGCATCACCACCGCCGCGATTCCCGACACCCCTGCCGCCAGCCCATCCAGCCCATCCATAAAGTTGATGGCGTTGGCCATCCCCACCAGCCAGAGCAAGGTAATCAGCAGGCTCAACCACACCGGAAAGGGCCAGATCCCTCTCCCGGGCAGGTTGACGAACTCAATGCGCACCCCCACCCCCCAGGCGGCAGCAGCCACGCCGAATTGCATCAACAAGCGGGAAAAGGGCGACAGGTGAAACAGGTCGTCCGCCAAGCCGATTGAGAAAAACAAAACCCCGCCAATTGTCACCCCCCAAATCTCGTACTCCTGCTCGGTGCGCAAGCCCCCAAAAGCTCCGGCTCCCCAGAGCAACAGCAGGGCCACCAAGTTCCCAAAAAAGATGGAAACCCCCCCCAGGCGTACCATCGGCTGCCGGTGGATCTTGCGCTCATCGGGAAAATCCAACTGGCCACTGCGGATCCCGACTGCCTTCACCATTGGGGTTGCCCACAGAACCACACAGGCAGCAGCAAGGAACGCGACCAAGTAGGGCATGGCAAGCCGCAGAGATGTATCGAGGACTCTGTCCCGCTACGCAGACGGTTAGCCCAGATGGGGGTAGAGGGGGAAACGGCGACAGAGCCGGGCTACCCGCTGGCGACACTCTTCCAACACAGCAGGCTCCTCAGGCTGAAACAGACAATCGGCGATGATCTCCCCAATTTCTTCAAATTCTACCGGCCCCAGGCCGCGGGTGGTCAAGGCCGGGGATCCCAGGCGCAGTCCGCTGGCCACGAAAGGCGGCTGTGGGTCGAAGGGAATGGTGTTTTTGTTGGCGGTGATATGGATCTCGTCCATTAGCCGATCCGCCCGTTTGCCTGTCATCACCGGATCCGCCGCCCCCACTTTTTCCAGCACCGCCGAAACCGAGCGCAGATCCAGCAGCATCAGGTGGTTGTCTGTGCCCCCGGAAACCAGCCGAATGCCCCGCCGTTGCAGGGATCCCGCCAGGGCCTGAGCATTGGCGATCACCTGCGCCGAGTACTGGGCGAAGCCGGGCTGCAGGGCTTCCCCAAAGGCCACCGCCTTGCCGGCAATGACATGCTCCAGCGGCCCCCCTTGACTGCCGGGGAACACCGCCTTATCCAGCTTTTTGCCCAGCTCTGGGTCGCGGGTGAGAATGAGCCCTCCACGCGGCCCGCGCAACGTCTTGTGGGTGGTGGTGGTCACCACATCGCAGAGGGGCACCGGGTTGGGGTGGTGTCCGGTGGCCACCAGGCCGGCAATATGGGCAATGTCGGCCAGCAGATAAGCTCCCACCTCATCGGCAATGGTGCGGAAAGCAGCAAAGTCGATTGCCCGCGGATAGGCAGAGTAGCCGCAGATGATCAGCTTAGGCCGATGCTGCAAAGCCAGATCCCGCACTTGATCGAAATCGATCCGCTCCGTTTGGGGATCCACCCCGTAATGCACCACCTGGAACCATTTGCCGGAGACATTCACCGGCGAGCCGTGGGTGAGGTGGCCGCCATGAGACAAATCCATGCCCATGATCGTGTCCCCCGGCTGCAGCAGGGCCAAGAAAACAGCAAAATTGGCCTGCGCCCCGGAGTGGGGTTGCACGTTGGCGTGAGCCGCCCCAAACAGTTGCTTGGCGCGGTCGATGGCCAACTGCTCAATCTCGTCGATAAACTCGCAGCCGCCGTAGTAGCGCTTGCCGGGCAACCCTTCCGCATACTTGTTGGTGAGCACCGAGCCTTGGGCGGCCAAGACAGCAGGAGAGGTGAAGTTCTCGCTGGCGATCATCTCCAGGTGATCCCGCTGTCGGTTGAGCTCTTGCTGGATCAGGCGGTAAACCAAGGGATCCGTTTCCGCCAGGATGGCCAGGTTATCCCGTAGGGTGGTCAGACTCTGGGGAGCAGCTACCATGATGACGCCAAGACCGAACTTCGCAGGAGAAATGGGCAAGGACTGCTTCGCCGTCGCAACAGCGTTGCGAAGCAACATCGTAGCATGACCCGCAAACCAGCAGTGCAGGCCCCGGCTTTTATACTTGGGGTCAACCGAGATGGACAGGGGCTGCTTTGTAAAGAATGTTGAGCTTTTCTTCTCGATGTCAGGGCTACCCCTCAAGCTACGGTAGAGTGAGGGGGCTGACTTTTGTGCAATTCCACTGTTAGGGAGTTGGCTATGACGGACGCGCAAGTTTTCACCATCCTGGCGATTGCCTTGGTGCCGGCAGTGATGGCTCTGCTTTTGGGATCCGCCTTGGCCCGTAGCTGAAGCCCCCTCATCCCCAGGGATCCCTTTGGCCTGCCCCGTCGCGACAGCGTTGCGGAGTAACAAGGCAGGCTTTTTTCTCTATCAAGACATGGAGAGTGTGGCTTGCGCTGTTGTGCTTGTTCGGCTGTACTGCCGTTGTTGGCTAAAGTTGAATTGATAAGGAGTATTCCCGGCAGCCAAGCAACTTGACGCAGGTGGATCTACAGCGGCTCCAGCGCGCCCTTTCTCTGGAAGCAGAGTTGGGGTTTACCAATCTCCAGGGGCGAGAGCAGACCTTCTCTCAGTTTGTGGGGAGCGTGTTTGGACAGGATCCCCCCTCCGACTGGGTGCTGGATGGAGATGACCGGCGACGGTGGCGAGAACTGGGATCCCGCTATACCTTGTACCCGGAGCTGGAGCTGCCCGAACGCCAGCACCTGGTGGCCGAAACTCGCCGCTGGCTGGAGCGAGTCCGACGTCAGCAAGAGCTGTCCCGACCGAGTTCCCACCAACCTGGCTCGTTTGCAGCCTCGTTGCCACAGCGCTCTGGTTTCCCTGCCGTAGGCGTAGCAACAACCCCCCCAGAGGCAGGGCGGAGCACGATTTCCCCATCTCTCCCCGCCGGCCTCAGCCTGGAGCAGCCGCTGCAGTTTCTCAAAGGCATTGGTCCCAAGTCAGCGGAGAAACTGGCACAACTGGGCCTACACAGCGTGCGGGATGCCCTCTACTACTTCCCCCGCGACTACCTGGACTATTCCCGGCGGGTGCTCATCTGCCAAGCCAAGGTGGGGGAGACCGTTACCCTTGTAGGGACGGTGAAAAGTTGCAGTTGCTTTACCAGCCCTAAGAATCCCTCGCTGACCATCTTCAACCTAAAGATTGCCGACAAAAGTGGTGTAATTACCCTCAGCCGCTTCTACAGCGGGCGGCAGTTTGCCCAGCGCAGTTGGCAAGCTTCCCTGGAGCGGCAATACCCCAAGGGGGCCCTGGTGGCTGCCAGCGGCCTGGTCAAAAAGGGCCGGTTGGGCCTAACGCTGGATAACCCGCAACTGGAGGTGCTGGGGGGAGAGGGCGAGGAGCTGGACAGGCTGGGCAAGATCTTGCCAGTTTACCCTCTCTCAGAAGGGATCCCCGCCGATCTGGTGCGCAAGGCGGTGCAACTGGCTTTGCCGGCGGCGGCCTTGGTGGAGGATCCCTTGCCGGCGGATCTCAAGCGGCAGTTGCAGCTTTTGGACTTGCCTGTTGCCCTGCAGCAGATCCACTTTCCTGAGACCCGAGAGCTGCTGGCCCAGGCCCGGCGGCGGCTGGTGTTCGATGAGTTTTTCTACCTACAACTAAGCCTATTGCAGCGGCGACACCGCTATCGTGCCCAAGCTCAGGCCATACCTCGTTACCAGCCGGCTAGAGGGGAGCTGTTGGATCGCTTCTACCAAATCCTGCCCTTTCAGCTTACCGCTGCCCAGCAGCGGGCCATCGACGAGATCCTAGCGGATCTGCGGGATCCCTTGCCCATGAACCGCCTGCTCCAAGGGGATGTGGGATCCGGCAAAACCGTGGTGGCGGTGGCGGCTTTGCTGGCAGCCATTCAATCCGGCTGGCAAACGGCCCTGATGGCTCCCACCGAGGTCTTGGCCGAGCAACACTACCGCAAGTTGGTGGAATGGCTAAGCCAGCTACAGGTGCCCGTCGAACTGTTGACCGGCTCCACCCCTCCCGCCAAACGCCGGGAGATCTTGCGGCAGTTGCAGACTGGGGAATTGCCCTTGGTGGTGGGCACGCATGCTTTAATCCAGCCGGCGGTACAGTTTCGCAACCTGGGGCTGGTCATCATCGACGAGCAGCACCGCTTTGGAGTAGAGCAGCGGGCCGCCCTGCAACAAAAAGGGGATCACCCCGATGTGCTCACCATGACCGCCACCCCCATCCCCCGCACCCTCACCCTGGCCCTGCATGGGGATCTGGATGTTACCCAGATTGACGAGTTGCCCCCGGGGCGCAAGCCCGTGCATACGGTGGTGGCTCGACCTGGAGATCGCCTACAAGTGGTGCGGCTGATGGAGCGGGAAATTGCCCAAGGGCGGCAGGCTTACGTGGTGCTGCCTCTCATTGAGGAGTCGGAGAAGCTGGATCTGAAATCCGCCATTGAGGAACACCAGCGTCTGCAGGAAAAAGTCTTCCCTCAGTTCCGGGTGGGCTTGCTGCACGGGCGCATGACCAGCAGCGAGAAGGAGACAGTCATCGAAGCTTTCCGCCGTCGGGAGCTGGATATTCTGGTTTCCACCACGGTGGTGGAAGTGGGGGTGGATGTGCCCAACGCCTCGGTGATGCTGGTGGAGCACGCAGAGCGCTTCGGGCTCTCCCAACTGCACCAACTGCGGGGACGGGTGGGACGGGGATCCGACCAAGCCTATTGCATCTTGATGACGGGATCCAAAGGAGAAGATGCTCTGCGGCGGCTGAAGGTGCTGGAGCAATCCCACGACGGGTTTTTCATTGCCGAGATGGATCTGCGCTTCCGGGGGCCGGGGGAAGTGATGGGTACCCGCCAGTCGGGGCTGCCGGATTTTGCCCTGGCCAGCCTCATGGACGATCAAGAGGTGCTGCACCTGGCCCGCCAAGCGGCAGAACAGCTCCTGGCCCTTGACCCCGACTTGAAGCGGTGGCCCCCCTTAAGCCGCATACTGGAAGAGCGGCAGGCCCGTCTCCTGGGCCCTGGGCTGCTGACCTAATGGCTATAGGCGATGTATACCCTCGAAGACTTAAAGGCCCACGGCCTTTCCCCAGACGAATACCAGAAGATCCAGCAGCAGCTGGGACGGGATCCCAACCCCACGGAGCTGGCCATGTTTGGGGTGATGTGGTCGGAGCACTGCTGCTACAAGAACTCCCGCCCTCTGCTGAAAAACTTTCCCACCACCGGAGAGCGGGTGGTGGTGGGGCCGGGGGAAAATGCCGGGGTGGTGGATTTGGGGGAGGGGGATTGGCTGGCTTTTAAGATCGAGTCCCACAACCATCCTTCAGCGGTGGAGCCCTTTCAGGGGGCGGCCACAGGTGTGGGAGGGATCCTGCGGGATATCTTTACCCTGGGCGCCCGTCCCATTGCCCTCCTCAACTCGCTGCGCTTTGGGCCGCTGACCGATCCCCGCAACCGCCGCTTGATGGCCAGGGTGGTGGAGGGCATTGCCCACTACGGCAACTGTGTTGGGGTGCCCACCGTAGGCGGCGAGGTGGCCGTGGATCCCTGCTACACGGGCAATCCTCTGGTGAACGTGATGGCCTTGGGGCTGCTGGAGACCCCTACGGTTGTCAAATCTGCAGCCCAAGGGGTGGGAAATCCCGTTTTGTATGTAGGCTCCACTACAGGGCGGGATGGGATCCGCGGGGCCAGCTTTGCCAGCGCCGTTCGCGTCAGCGGGACGGAGTCCTCACTTGGGGAGCACTCCCAACGGGATCTGCCGGCGGTGCAGGTGGGGGATCCCTTCCTGGGCAAATGTCTCATCGAGGCCTGTCTAGAAGCTTTTGCCACGGGAGCCGTGGTGGCGGCCCAAGACATGGGGGCGGCTGGCCTCACCTGCTCCACTTCGGAAATGGCCGCCAAGGGAGGGGTAGGCATCCGGCTGGATCTGGATCGGGTGCCGGCGCGGGAAAGCGGCATGGCTGCCTGGGAATACCTGCTCTCGGAATCCCAGGAGCGGATGCTGCTGGTGGTGCAAAAAGGCCGCGAGGCGGAGGTGATGGAGATCTTCCACCGCTGGGGTTTGCAAGCTAGTGTGGCCGGGGAAGTCATTGCCGAGCCGCTGGTGGAGATCTGGCACCAGGGATCCTGCGTGGTGCAGGTGCCGGCGCGGGCTTTGGCCGAAGACACCCCCGTCTATGTCCGTCCGGTGTTGCCAGAGCCGCCAGCCTACGTGCAGGCAGCGTGGCAATGGGATCCCGCCACTCTACCCCCTTGTGATTGCCAGGGGATCCACCTCGCTCAGGCAACGCTGGCATGGAAAGAGGTGCTGCTGCAGCTTTTGGCCAGCCCCACCCTGGCCAGCAAAGCTTGGATCTATCGCCAATACGACCACCAGGTGCAAAACAACACCGTCCTTTGGCCGGGTCAGGGAGATGCGGCGGTTATCCGCATCCGTTCCCAAAAGTTTGGCGTGGGCGAGGTGCCGCCCCTGCGAGCTTCCCGCAAGGCCATCGCTGCCACCCTGGATGGCAATGGCCGCTGGGTGTATTTGGATCCCTACGAGGGGGCCAAGGCAGCCGTGGCGGAAGCTGCCCGCAACCTCACCTGTGTGGGGGCCGATCCCCTAGCTGTTACCGATAACCTTAACTTTGGCAATCCCGAAAACCCGGTGGTGTACTGGCAGCTGGCCCTGGCCTGTCGGGGGATTGGAGATGCCTGCCGTGCCCTCGGTACGCCGGTAACGGGGGGAAACGTTTCTCTCTACAACGAGACCCTCACCCCCCAGGGATCGCAGGCTATCTACCCTACCCCTGTCATTGGCATGGTGGGTCTTATTCCCGACTTGAAATGCATCTGTGGCCAGGGGTGGCAGCAAGAAGGGGATCTCATTTACCTCCTGGGATCCCAGGCCCTCACCAGCTTGGGGGGCAGCGAGTATTTGGCGGTCATCCACCAGCAAGTTACGGGCCGGCCCGCGCCAGTGGATCTGGAATTGGAAAAGCGGGTGCAAGCTGCCTGTCGCCATGGAATCCGCCAGGGCTGGGTGCGCTCTGCCCACGACTGCAGCGAGGGGGGATTGGCTGTGGCTTTGGCAGAAGCCTGCTTGAGCGGAGGCCGCGGCGCAACCCTCTCCCTGGCTCCTGGATCCTTGCGCTGGGATCAGGCCCTGTTTGGCGAGGGATCCAGCCGCATCCTGGTTTCTGTGGATCCGGCCCAGCGCTCTGCTTGGGAAGCCTACTTAGAAGCGCAGCTTGCCGGCCAGTGGCAGCTTTTGGGAGAGGTGGGATCCCCTGCGGATCCCCTGCTCTTAAGGACGGCAGAAGAGGATCCCTTACTGGTGGTGTCTTTGGCAGCCATGCAGGCCGCCTACCACGGTGCCTTTTCGGACTAGCTGAGCCTCGGTTGGGAAACCGTTTTCTGCGCCCAGCTCCCTTCTCCCTTGGGGAGAGGGGCCAGAGGTTGGAGAGGACAACATCCTTAGGGGGATTTTTCCTCACACAAATTGGCCTGGATCACCTCTCGATATTGGGACTTGGGCTTAACGCCCACCAACTGGGCCACCAGCGTCTTGTTTTTGAAAAATTGCACCGTCGGGGTGCCCGCCACCCCCCCTGCCTCTGCAATCTCCGGATCTTTCTCAATATCGATCTCCACCACGTGCAGCTTGTCCGAGAACTCATCGATGATCTTGTTCAAGATCGGCTTGAGGGCATGACAAGGGGCACAGGTGGGGGCGGTGTACTTGACCATGAGCAGGCGATCGCTTTCGTGGTAGAGTCGCCGCAGGGCATAGCTCCCCTCATGGCAAGTCTTGCTGAAGTCTAAGTCATCCTGTCCATTTTCCTCAAAGCTGGCCTCCTCAACAGCAGGATCCCCAGCAGACTCTGCCGCAGAAGTCGCAGCAGGGCTGGGTTCAGGATGGCTTTGGGGAAGGACGTGATACTCCTGGGCCAAGCCGTGTTCCGAGAGCCAGCGCTCTGCCAACATGGCCGCCATACAGCCAGTGCCGGCAGCGGTAATCGCCTGACGAAACTCGTGATCCTGCACGTCGCCGGCGGCAAACACCCCCTCCACACTGGTGGCCACGGATCCCGGGCGGGTGACGATGTAGCCGACTTCATCCAGTTCCAGTTGTCCTTTGAACAAGTCGGTGTTGGGCTTGTGGCCAATGGCATAAAATAGGCCACCCACTGACATCTCGCGTATTTCGCCGGTTTGGTTGTTCCGCACTTTCACCCCGGTCAGGCGCAGGCCGTCGCCCATCACTTCCACCGCCTCGGTGTTCCAGTGCACAGTGATCTTGGGGTTGTTGAGAACACGATCCTGCATGGCCTTGCTGGCCCGCATTTTGTCACTCCGCACCAGCATATGCACATGGGATCCAAACTTGGTCAGGTAGGTGGCTTCCTCACAAGCAGTATCGCCGCCGCCAATGACCACCAGTTCCACCCCTCTGAACATAGGCATAGCCCCATCGCAGATCGCACAGGCCGACATGCCCCGGTTCCAATAGGTCTCCTCTCCGGGCAGGTGTAGGCGCTTGGCTGTGGCCCCGGTGGCGATGATCAGGCTGTGGGTGCGCAATTCCCGCTCGTCAGAACGGACGACAAAGGGCCGCTGGCTTAAATCGACGAAGGTGACATCTTCAGTGTAGAGTTCCGCCCCCCACCGCTGCGCTTGGGCTCGCATGTTCTTCATCAGTTGGGGGCCGGTGATGCCTTCGGGAAAGCCCGGAAAGTTTTCCACCTCGGTGGTGGTCATCAGTTGCCCGCCAGGGATCCCGCCCGCCTGGAACCCCTCGAACACGACCGGCTTCAGGTTGGCACGCCCAGCGTAAATGGCTGCTGTAAACCCGGCAGGGCCGGAGCCGATGATCACCACATTCTCAACCCGATTTTGCTCTGCCATCCGATGTCTCTCCTTCTGCAACAGGACTAAAAGTCAAACTCATAACGACTACGCTTTAGCTTAACACCCTTTGGCAAACCGGGCGAGCTGGGGGCCTGCTGATCCTAATTTTCGCTCGCCTCAGGCAACCGGGGCAGGGTTTTGCCCGCCCCATCCGGTTATTTCTGCCCAGAGGTTGGCAGGGTGGCGGCCATTGCTCAAGTTCTGGATCCCCAACACCCCATCTGGATTGACCAAAACCAACAGGGAAAGGGGAGCGACTCCGATGAGCGAAAAAGCGGTGTCCGAGATAGCCAGCAAGTGGGTCAGAAGGCCAGGCTCGAAGCAATTTTGTATCAGAAACTACAAAATGCCCGTGTTGGCCTTTCTAGGATGAGTGAGCGTTTTTGGCCTGTCTGGGTCGAAGCGTGGGGATCACCTGCTGGGATCCCATTTATTCAGCCACAGTTCCCCCAGTCTTAACCGCAACCCAATCAGGAGAGAGTAATGGCATCCACGCCCCAAGAAGTGCTTCAGATGATCCAGGACAACAACGTCCAGATGGTGGATCTCAAGTTTGTGGATATCTTTGGCACCTGGCAGCATGTTTCCTTCCACACCTCGATGATTAAAGAAGAAACCTTCACCGAGGGGCTCCCCTTTGACGGATCCAGCATCCGGGGCTGGAAAGCGATCAACGAGTCTGACATGTACATGGTGCCGGATCCCAAGACGGCTTGGATTGATCCCTTTCTGGAGGTGCCCACCCTCAGCATAACTTGCAGCATTGTTGAGCCGCGCACCGGCCAGCCTTATAGCCGTTGTCCCCGCAGCCTTGCCGCCCGTGCCGTTGCCTATCTGCAATCGACGGGCATTGCCGATACCGCCTACTTCGGGCCGGAGGCAGAGTTTTTCATCTTTGAGGATGTTCGTTTCGACCAAACCCAAAACTCGGCCTACTACTTCGTGGATTCCATCGAAGGTCGCTGGAACTCGGGCCGCGAGGAGAAAGGCGGCAACCTGGGCTACAAGCCTCGCTACAAAGAGGGCTATTTCCCGGCCCCGCCCACCGATGCCCATCAAAACATCCGTACCGAGATGCTGCTGACCATGGGCAAGCTGGGGGTGCCTATCGAGAAGCATCACCACGAGGTGGCTACCGGCGGGCAAGGGGAGCTGGGCTATCGCTTCGCCGATCTGATCACGGCTGCCGACTACATGATGGTTTACAAATACGTGATCCGGAATGTGGCCCGCAAGCACGGCAAAACCGTCACCTTCATGCCCAAGCCCCTGTTTAACGACAACGGCACCGGCATGCACACCCACCAGTCCCTCTGGAAGGATGGCCAGCCTTTGTTCTATAGCGAAGGCACCTATGCCAACCTGAGCGAGACGGCTCTCTACTACATCGGTGGTCTGCTCAAGCATGCCCCGGCGATCCTGGCCTTCACCAACCCCACCACCAACTCCTACAAGCGCTTGGTGCCCGGTTTTGAGGCGCCGGTGAACCTGGCTTACTCCCAGGGCAACCGTTCCGCCGCCATTCGCATTCCCGTGACCGGCAACAATCCCAAAGCCAAGCGTCTGGAGTTCCGCTGCCCGGATGCCACCTGCAATCCCTACATCGCCTTCTCGGCCATGTTGATGGCAGGTCTGGACGGGATCAAGAATAAGATCCACCCCGGCGAGCCTCTGGACAAAGATATCTACGATCTGGAGCCGGAAGAGCTGGCCAAGATCCCTTCCACACCCGGATCCCTGCTGGATGCTCTGGAAAGCTTGCAGAAGGATCATGCCTTCTTGCTGGAGGGAGGCGTCTTCACCGAAGATCTGATCCAGACCTACATCGAGTACAAGATCGACAACGAGATCAACCCCATTAACCTGCGGCCCCACCCCTACGAGTTCGCCCTCTATTTCGACGCCTAGACGGTGTGGCTGATTCTGCAGCGGGATCCCATCAGGGATCCCGTTTTTTCTGAGCAAACGGCACTCCCAAACTGTGGATCCCTTGAGCAACTTGGCTGCTTTTGGTCAACAGCACCTCGTGCCAACGTTGAAGCATCCCGCGCTGCCCATCGACCCAACAAAACTCGCCGCAAAAAGGGATCCCCAGCAGGGATCCCTTCTCTTTGAGCTCAGGCCAGAGCATCAACAGTTACAGACAGATTAGCTCATGCTAACACGGCTACGGTCGTAGTTGAGCCGGAAGGTGGGATGCACTTTTCCTTGGATGCGGTTCCAGAAGTTGCGCACGTTGACATGCAGGCCAATCTGCTCTGTACCGCGGATCAGCATGGATTGCTGACGAATCCGAATCAAACGTTGATGGCTCATCATCAAGCGGCGAGACAGGTCGTCCAAGAGGTGAGAACGGCCAGCAGCAGCCACCGGGGCAGATGCCTCTGCCGTCTGAACGGGTTGAGCCGATCCTTCGACCGCCTTGGGATGATAAGCCACACCTCGATAGAGCAGGTCAAGGTTGGTGGGCAAAACCACCGGCTTGGTCAGATGGCGGAACCGCCAGTCCAGCCCCCGGTAACGACCCCCCACTTTGCCGGGAGAAACCGCCGCTGTTGCAGAAGAGGGGGTGTAATCGACGCCACGGTAAAAGAGTTCCATGATCTTCGCCTCCAAATGAGTTGAGTTTTCATCCGTTCGCCTTCTCCCAAGAGAAGCCCCACGGTTACCAGAAGAGTTGAGGCGCGTTCCTTCGGGATCTCTCCCTACTTCCGTCCTCTGGCTGCGATGTCGCTCTACCCATGATGAGCCGCCCAGCACGCGAGAGGATGAACGATTTCTATCTACATTCTGTATTATAAGCTACGGTTTTGGGGTGTTGTCAGCAACTTTTAACAAAAATTTCCACTGAGTTTCCGTCCAGCTTCCTCTGAATCCAGGCTGGATCTGAATCCGGGCTGGGCCAGCCGGGATCCTCGGGGGCAGCAGGGTGCAGAGCTTGAAGCCGAGTTCTTCGCTCTGTCCGAGATGCCAGAGGAAGCATTATCGTGGAAGAATCCTCAGGATTGGCTACAAAAGTTCACATTCCTCGGTGAGTGCCCTGTGCAGGAAGACTTTCGTCTGATTTTGGACATTGTGACGGTATTGGCGGCAGCGGCAGCGGGTGGATTTTTGGCCTCACTGCTGAGGCAGCCGGTGTTGCTGGGCTACTTATTAGCCGGGATCTTAGTGGGGCCCACCGGGCTGGGGTGGATCAAAGAGTTGGTTCAGGTGGAAACCCTGGCTCAATTTGGGGTGACCTTTTTGCTGTTCACCTTGGGGGTGGAGTTTTCCCTGAAAGAATTGCGCAAAGTGCGGGGGATCGCCATTGGCGGCGGCATTTTGCAAATCAGCCTGACGATTTTGATCACGGCGGTGCTGGCAGTGGTCAGCGGCTGGTTGACGCCGGTGCAAGGGATCTTTTTAGGGGCCGTACTCTCCTTGTCTTCCACGGCGGTGGTGCTCAAAAGCCTCACCGAGACCAACCAGATGGACACTCCCCAAGCCCAAGCCATGTTGGGGATCCTGATTGTGCAGGACTTGGCGGTGGGGCTGATGCTGGCGGTGTTGCCGGCTTTGGATTGTCCCTTGCCGGAGCTGGCGGGATCCCTGGTCAAGTCGGTAGCGGAAATTGGCCTGGTGGGGCTGGGGGCAGTGGTGAGTGGCATTTGGCTCGTTCCGGCCTTCTTGCGGCTTTTGGCTCAGCAGGAGAGCAAAGAGGTGTTTTTGCTGGGGGTGATCAGCCTCTGCGTGGGGATTGCCCTGTTGACGGAGCGGCTGGGCATTTCCAGCGAGATTGGGGCTTTCATTGCCGGGCTGATGATCTCGGAGGTGGAGTACGCCGACCAAACCCTGGACTATGTAGAGCCTTTGCGAGATGTGTTTGCTGCTCTCTTTTTTGCGGCCATCGGCATGCTCATCGATCCCAGCTTTATCCTCGGCCATCTGTTGCTGATCCTGGGGCTGGTGGGGCTGGTGATGGTGGGCAAGTTTTGCATCGTGGCTCCCTTGGCGCGGCTGTTTGGTTACACTCTGCCGGCAGCGGTGGTGGTGGGGCTGGGCCTATCGCAAATCGGCGAATTCTCCTTTGTGCTGGCCAGCGAGGGGCAGGCTTTGGGATTGGTGTCGCGGCAGATCTATTTGTTGATTGTCAGCACCACAGCCGTTACCCTTCTGCTCACTCCCTTTCTGCTGAGGGGCGCTCCTCGACTGTTTTCCGGGCTACACGGGATCCCCTTCTTGGCCCGTTGGTTGGAATTGGGCGAGCGGCCTCGTGCTCTGGCCCCTGAGGCTCCTCAACAGGGGCATGTGGTAGTGTGCGGCTATGGGCAGGTGGGGCAAGATATTGTGCGCATTCTGGAAGCCCGTCGTCACCCCCTCTTGGTTATCGATCAGTCAGAACGGGTGATCCAACACCTGCGTTCCCGTGGGATCCCTTACTTGTATGGGAATGCCGCCAGCGCCTTGGTGCTGGAGAAAGCTTGCCTGCCCCAGGCCCGCGCTCTGGTCATTGCCCTGCCGGATCGCATGAGCATCCGCCTCTGCCTGAAACGAGCTCTGGAGTTGGCGCCGCAATTGGATGTGGTGGTGCGAGCTACCGACAAGGAAGACATCGAACAGCTCTATCAGTTGGGGGCCAGAGAAGTCGTCCACCCCGAATTTGAGGCCAGCCTGGGGCTGTGCAGCCATGTGTTGCTGGAGTTGGGAGAACCCCCAGACATCATTCAGCAGGAGATCCTGGCCATTCGCAGCAGCCACTACCGCGATCTGCGCCCTCTCCACCCCAGTTGCCTGATCCCTGCCCCCCTCAGTTGGCTAACGCAGCAGGCCCAACCCCTATCCCCAGAAAGCCCTGCCAACAGTAGCCATGACAGCAGCCCGGCAGAATCTTCCTCGGCGTGGTGGGAACGCTGGCAGCGGCCCGTTCAGCCGGAATGGGCAGGGATCCCTGGCTCTGCCGATTGACGCACCACCCCTGCTACACGCGAAGCACTCCAACGGATTTGGGTAGGGAGTCTCCCTTGTTTTGGATCCCCGTTCAAGTTATCCTGGGAGCTGTATCAACGGTTTGTTGACAGGTTTACCGTAGATTAGCCGCGAGTTTAACTTCCCTCACCCTCTCCAGAAGACTCAGCCGGCAACCATCCAGCAACTTCTCAGGCAAACCACTAGCTAGGCAGAACCTATGGGTATCACCATCGAAGGGGTATCGAAGCGTTTTGGGCAGTTTCAGGCCCTTCACCCCACCGATCTCACCATTCCCACGGGATCCCTGGTTGCCCTCTTGGGGCCATCGGGTTCTGGCAAATCCACCCTGCTGCGCCTGATTGCCGGCCTAGAAAAGCCGGATACGGGGCGGATTTCCCTCACCGGGCGGGATGCTACCCATGCCAGCGTCCAGGAGCGCAACATTGGTTTTGTTTTTCAGCACTACGCCCTGTTCAAGCACATGACGGTGCGGCAGAACATCGCCTTTGGCTTGGAGATCCGCAAGGCTTCACGGGCCGAGATTCGGGCACGGGTGGATGAGCTGCTGGAGCTGGTGCAGCTATCGGGGTTCGGGGATCGCTACCCCTCTCAACTCTCTGGGGGGCAGCGGCAGCGGGTGGCCCTAGCCCGCGCTTTGGCGGTGGAGCCGCAGGTGTTGCTGTTGGATGAGCCCTTTGGGGCCCTGGATGCCAAAGTCCGCAAAGAGCTGCGCAAGTGGTTGCGGCGCCTGCACGATGAGGTGCATGTGACAACGGTATTTGTAACCCATGATCAAGAGGAAGCCATGGAGGTGGCGGATCAGATCGTGGTGATGAACCAGGGGCGGATCGAACAGGTGGGATCCCCGGCAGAAATCTATGACCATCCAGCTACACCCTTTGTGATGAGCTTTGTCGGCCCGGTCAACGAGCTTTCTCCCCGCTCCCAACTCTTTTGCCAGCTTCCCGAGGTGCAGGCCGGCCCGCATCAGCTTTTTTTGCGCCCCCACGATGTGCAGATTGAGGTCAACCCCGGCAGCAGTGGTGTTTCTGCCCGCGTTAAGGAGATCATCCACCTGGGTCGGGAGATTCAGGCGGAGCTGATTCTTAGCGATGGCGGATCCCTGTGGGCCCATCTCAGCCGCGAGCAATATGCCAACCAACCCCTGCAGGTGGGGCAGCAGGTCTATGTGCGCCCCAAGGTGGTGAAAGCCTTTCCCGTCAAAAAAACCGAGATGACCGCAATGCCGGTGGGAGCTTGAGAAACGTTGCTGCAAGCTTTGTCTCAACTGTCTTGGCCGTGGCGGCTGACCCTGGGCTATCTCTTCTTGATGTTGATTCTGCCGCTGGCTGCCTTGATTGCCAAGTCCAGCAGCGTGGGCTGGGCGGAGTTTTGGCGGATCGCGACGGATCCCGTGGCCCTCTCCGCCTATGAAGTTACTTTTGTAACCGCGTTGCTGGCGGCTCTGATCAACGGCGTGATGGGCACTTTGACCGCTTGGGTGCTGGTGCGCTACGCCTTCCCCGGCAAAAAGCTCCTAGAGGGGTTGATCGATCTGCCCTTTGCTCTGCCGACTGCGGTAGCCGGCCTCACCTTGGCGACGGTTTACAGCAGCAACGGCTGGGTGGGATCCCTTTTGGCCCCCTTGGGGATCCGCATCTCCTTTACCCGCTTGGGGGTGGGGGTGGCGATGCTGTTTATTTCTTTTCCCTTTGTGGTGCGGACGGTGCAGCCGGTGTTGCAGGAGCTGGAGAAAGATGTGGAAGAGGCAGCCTGGAGTTTGGGGGCTTCCCGCTTTCAGACCTTCCGGCGCGTGGTGCTGCCCCAGATCCTGCCGGCGGTGCTCACCGGGGTAGCCCTAGGGTTTTCCCGCGCCGTGGGGGAATACGGCTCTGTGGTGATCATCGCTTCCAGCATTCCCTTTCGGGACTTGATTGCGGCGGTGCTGGTAATTCAGCGGCTGGAACAACACGACTATGCCGGGGCAACGGTGATCGGAACGGTGATGTTGGGGATCTCTTTCCTGTCGCTGGTGGTAATTAACCTTCTGCAAGCCTGGGGAAGTCGCCATGAAACCTAAGGGGGTATCGGGTGTCAAGCCGGAGCCATCGACAAACCCTTGGCTGTCGGGCCTGTTGATCGGGATCGTCGGGCTCTACATCGCGCTGCTGCTGGGGATCCCGGTGGTGAACATCTTCTATCAGGCGTTTCGAGAAGGGATCCCAGCCTTTCTCCATCGCCTGACGGAGCGGGAGTTGCTCAGTGCCCTGCGGTTGACGGTGCTGACGGCGCTGGTCGTTGTGCCCCTCAATACCTTTTTCGGCCTCTGTGCCGCCTTGGCCATTGCCCACCGGCGTTTTCCGGGGCGGGCCCTGCTCCTGAGCCTGATCGACTTGCCCTTTTCCATTTCCCCGGTGGTGGCCGGCCTAATGCTGGTGCTCATCTTCGGGCGTCAGGGTTGGCTGGGATCCTGGAGGGTTATCTTTGCCTTTCCGGGCATTGTGTTGGCAGCGGCTTTCATCACCCTTCCTTTTGTGGCGCGGGAAGTGTTGCCGGTGTTGGAGGAGGCAGGCACCGACCAGGAAGAAGCCGCCAAAACGCTGGGGGCAACCCCCTGGCAGATCTTTTGGAGAATCACCCTGCCCAACATCCGCTGGGGCCTTCTGTACGGCGTCATCTTGACCAATGCCCGCGCCATGGGGGAGTTCGGCGCTGTGGCTGTGGTTTCCGGCAACATCATTGGCCGCACCCAGACCTTGCCCCTGTTCGTGGAAGATGCCTACCGCAGTTATGCCACTGCCTCAGCCTACGCGGCGGCGGTGGTGCTCTCTTTGCTGGCGGTGGTGACCTTGGTGGCCAAAGAGCTGCTGGAGCGGGGATCCCATTCCCGCCGGATCTTTTGATCCGTCAGGGTGTGGATCAGACGGGCTCGGTGAGGATCTCTGGCAGACAAACCTTAGTGCCCCCCAGGCCGCAGTAGCCGCGCGGATTCTTGGCCAGATATTGCTGGTGGTAGTCTTCGGCGTAGTAAAACTCAGGCGCGTCTAAGATCTCGGTGGTGATCTGGCCGTAGCCGTGGGCGGTCAGGGCCTGCTGATAGAGATCGCGGGTTTTTTCCGCCAGCTCCCGCTGCGCCGGAGAATACACATAGATGCCGGAGCGGTATTGGGTGCCCACGTCATTGCCCTGGCGCATCCCCTGGGTAGGGTCGTGATTTTCCCAAAACACCTTCAGCAGTTGGGCATAGCTGACCTGAGCCGGGTCGTAAACCACCCGCACCACTTCGTTGTGGCCGGTCAGGCCGGTGCAGACCTCTTCGTAGGTGGGGTTGGGGGTAAACCCGCCGGCATAGCCCACCGCCGTGCTGAACACCCCTGGCACCTGCCAAAACCTGCGCTCTGCCCCCCAGAAGCAGCCCATGCCAAACAAGGCCAGCTCCATGCCCTCAGGAAAAGGCGGCTGCAGCGGATTGCCGTTGACAAAATGCCGATTCACGATCACCATCGGCTCGGCCCGGCCCGGCAACGCTTCTTCCGTTTTGGGCAGGGACAGTTTCTTGCCAAGTTTGCCAAAGCCAAAGAGCACCATAGGGACAGCCCGATACATTCGTTAACAGTTACCAGCCTAGCTCAGTTGGCTCCTCATGTGTTGGAAAAATCCTTGATCGGGTCAGCTCACCGATTCAAAAGCCCCCAGCCGCTTGGCCACTAGCAGATAGACGGTCATGATCCCCATCGGCACAACCGTGAAGGCTGCCGCCAAGGGAATGTTGCCAGAGGTGCCCTGGAAGGTGAGAACTGCCTGCCCGATAAAATAGCTGGAATTGCCCAGAGAATAGGGCACCACAAAATCTCCCAGTGTTAAGGAAAAGGTAAAGACCGACCCGGCCAGGATCCCTGGCAACGCGAGGGGGAGAATAACATGGCGGAATGTTTGCCAACCCTGAGCCCCCAAATCTGCAGAAGCCTCAATTAAGCTATCGGGCACTCGCTCCAAAGCCGCCTGAATCGGCAGAATCATGTAGGGCAGCCAAACATAGAGAAACACCAAGAAAATACCCAAGTTGGATACGGCCAGCGATGGCCCACCGATCCCGGGCAACTGCAAAATCTTTTCCACCCATCCCTGTAGGCCCACATGGGCGAGTAGGTAGGTGAGGATCCCTTCTTTAGCCAAGATCAACTTCCAGGCATAAACCCGAATCAAATAACTAGACCAAAGCGGTAGGAGCACCAACAAATACAAAAAGCCCTTCCAGCGAGGAGAGGCCAGTCTGACCATAGTATAAGCCAGAGGAAAAGCCAACACAATGGCAGCCAAAGTGACTGCCAAAGCCATAGTCAAGCTGCGGACAAAGATATCCACATTGGCCGGAGTGAGCAGCTCTCGATAGGTGGCCAAAGTCAACTTTCTCAGGATCAGGCCGGTAAAGGGATCCAGATGATAAAAACTTTGCAGCAGCAGCGCCAGCAGCGGCCCCAAGTAAAAGACCAGCAACCAAATGAGAGGTGGCCCCAACAGAATGGCAAGGGTGAGCGTCGGGTGACGATAGAGGAATCCAAACAGATCGGGTTTATCGGTTATCTGAGTTGTTTTGGCCATGGCCAGGCAGGCATGAAGATCAGCTTTTCATTCCCTCTTTTTGGTGTTATTGGAATTGTAGGTCGACGAGCCAATAGAATTCAACAGAATTGGGATTGAGAAAGTGCGAACAGGCAAGAGGGATTGGCTTGTCTACACCTGCCGGCGGGTATCCTTTGAGGGAAAACGGCAATCAGAAGATGCCGGTATGGTCATTTCGACTCAAACTAGGACACTGCACCCACACCTAAAACATTGGTCGCGTCGTCGCGTCAGCGCTGCGGAGCAATAATGCATGGGGCCATAAGGCTTTTCTCGTATAGCCCAGGTGTCTCACTCTAGCCTAAACGACCATATCTTGCTTGGCGGGAAGTGGAGGGCCATCGTAGACAGGGATCCTTTGAACCTTTTGGGGGCATTGGGAGTCAGACAAAGCAAGGTTGAGAACAAGGGAGCGTCCTCTCGTGCAGGCGGCAAAGGATACATCCGATTGGGAGCTGATCCAGCGCTGCCTCAACGGCGACAGCCAGAGCTTTCGCCAACTCTACCGCAAATACCAGCAGTCGGTACGGAATATCCTCTATCCCTTGTGTGGAGCCGATCTTTTGGATGACCTGGTACAGGAAGTGTTTATTCGTGCCTGGAAAGGGTTGCCTCGGTTTCGCGGCTCGGCCCAGTTTTCCACTTGGCTGTATCGCATCTGCTGGAATGTGGCCTCAGATCAGCGACGGCGCTGCGCCCGGCAACACTCCCAAACCCAAAACCTGGCCCTCGGATCGGATATCGCTCACCCTGGCCCCGACCTGATGCACTTGCACTACCAACAGGCTCTACAGCAAAGCATGGCTCAGCTTAGCCCTGAACACAGAATGGTTCTGATTCTGCACGACCTAGAAGATCTGCCCCAGAAAGAAATCGCCGAGATTTTAGGGATCCCGGTGGGAACGGTGAAGTCCCGGCTGTTTCACGCCCGTGCCACCATCCGTCAACACCTACTTCAGGAGGGCATTACCCCATGAGTGAGCACCCCAACCCCCTAGCAGACGAGCGGCTGCGCCACTTTTTGCGTCAATATCGCCCCCTCCCTCCCCCTGCGGCCTCTGGGCTGGAGGAGCAGATCCTTCAAGTTGTGGCGACTCATCCACTTCATGGCCGGCTCAAGCACCCTTGGCGTTGGGTTGGCATCTCCCTTTTGGCGGGCGCTTTGCTGGGCTGGATTGGCTATCAGCGCTGGCAGGTACAGGTGGTGGCCCAGGAGACCGAAGCCCTAGAAAGTTTTTTGGTGAGCACTTGGGGAAGCTTGCTGAGCCCAGAGGGAACAGAAACCGAAACTTGGTGGATAGAACGCGATCCAGAGGGATCCTAAATCCATCAGCCTCACGAATATCCCCCTTCATTGACCATTACACCGCTGAGACTTCTGAGACCTTGGTCAGATTCTTGGTCAGATTCTTAGAAAAAGCCTGCAAAGAACCATGAGAAATGCTTGGATTTGGATCCCCATTTTGCCACTCTACCTGGGATCCCTGGGTGAACCGGTGATGGGCCAACCCCGCCCCCTGCGAATGATGGATTTGCGCCGCCCCTTTGCTCGCAATTTGCGGGAGCTGAACCTCTCCGACGAGCAGTTGCGGCAATTGCAGCAGATCCGCCACCGCAAACAGGAAGAGTTGTTGGAGCGCATTTTGGAGTTGAGGGCAGCCCGCGGTCGATTGCGGGAGTTGCTGGTCGGCGATGCCCCTGAGTCAGAAGTGGCAGCTCAATTTCAGCGGGTACAACAGCTAAGCCAAGAAGTAAATGCCAAACGTTTTGAGGCAGTTCTGGAAATGCGACAGGTCCTCAGCTCAGAACAGCGGCAACACCTGCTGAAAATTCTCGAAGAGGCCGCTCCATTTTAATTGGATGGCTGGTTGGTATGAGCTGTTATGGTCATTTAAACAGGAATGAAACATTTCCGCCTGGCTCCCCTCTTCCTCTGAGAGAAGGGGTGAAGGCAGTGGCAGGGAGCGTTTGGGGAGTGTCTCAACCTAGCTTGAAATGACTATAACAAGGCGCTTAAATATCCAGGGCAACAATGACAGGGGCATGATCGCTGGGTTTTTCGGCCCGCCGTGGCTCAACATCGATCCAGCAAGCGGTGGCTTTCTCCTGTAGCTCACGAGACAGATAATGATGATCAATGCGCCAGCCGCGATTCCTTTGAAACCCCCCCGAGCGATAGTCCCACCAGCTAAAATGGCCGGGATCTGGGGTGAACCTGCGAAACGCATCTTCAAACCCTAAAGCCAGGATCTCCCGCAGGGCTTGTCGCTCCGGTTCGGAAGCCATGATTTCTCCCGCTTTTTGGGGATCATAAATATCCCGATCTTCCAGGGCAATGTTAAAGTCCCCGCAGAGCAGGATGGGATCCCCTTGGCTCAGGGCAACGGCGAGGTAATCCTTCAGCGTGGCTAGCCAGCGCAATTTGTAGGCATATTTTTCCGATCCCACCTCAGAACCGTTGGGCACATAAAGGTTGAGAATACGGATCCCGCGGTAGATGGCGCTCATCAGCCGCTTTTGCTCGTCCAAATCTGCCGCCGCAGGCAACAGCGCACCAAACCCCCGTTCCACTTTTTCCGGGGGATCCCGGCTGATCAGAGCCACACCGTTGTAGGACTTTTGCCCGTAGACCTCCACATGAAAGCCCCGCTCCTGAAAGGCCGCCCGGGGAAAGTCTTCATCCACCACCTTAGTCTCCTGCAGGCAGAGCACATCCAGGGATCCCTGGCTGTCCAGCCAAGCCAAAACCTGAGGCAGCCGGGTGCGAATGGAGTTGACATTCCAGGTAGCCACTTGCATGAGGGATCCCGCTCACTCCACCAAGGTTCTTCCTCGGATTTGGGCCAGCCGCTCCGCATCCAGCACCTCCCCCTCGGTGTAGTAGCCGGCAGCTTTTTTGGCCTCGATCTCCACACGGGCATCCGCCGGGATCAGCTCTTCTGGGATGGGCACCCGCTGCAGAACCTCAATGCCGGAGTTGGTGATGGCTCGATACTTGAGGTCGCTCATGGAAATCAGGCGATCGATTCGGGTTATGCCCAGCCAATGGAGCACATCCGGCATCAACTCCTGAAACCGGATGTCTTGCACCCCTGCCACACACTCGGTACGGGTGAAGTAGGCATCAGCCCGATCCCCTCCTTCCTGGCGCTTGCGGGCGTTGTAGACCAAAAACTTGGTCACCTCCCCCAAGGCGCGGCCTTCTTTGCGCAGGTACACAATCACCCCAGCTCCACCGGCCTGGGCCGTCTTAACGCATTCCTCAATGCCATGCACCAGGTAGGGGCGGCAGGTGCAAATATCCGAGCCAAACACATCGGAACCATTGCATTCGTCGTGAACCCGCACCGCCAGGGGCAAAGCCGGGTCGGTGATGGCGGCCACTTGCCCGATGATGTACACCGTCTGGCCACCGATGGGCGGCAAAAACACCGATAGGTCTGGGCGAGTCACCAATTCTGGAAACATGCCTCCCGTCTGCTCGAAGAGGGTGCGGCGCAGCAGGCTTTCGCTCACCTGCAATCGTTTGGCGATCCCCGGCAGGTACCAGACCGGCTCGATTGCGGCTTTGGTGACCACCAGGCTGCCATTGTCTTTGAGGATCCGGCCATCCACCCGCAACCGCCCTTTGTTGACCGCCTCCTGCAGTTCGGGCATGTGGATGTGGGCCTGGGTAATGGCAATGGTGGGACGAATGTCGTAGCCCTGGGCATAGAGGGGGGCAAAGACTTCTCCCACAACCGCTCCCCAGGGATCCAAAGACACAATCCGGTCTGGATCTCCCCAGCTTGGGTGAGGGCCAATCGACACCACCGGGGCAGTATGGGTTAAATCGGCGCGGTGATCCGCCTGCAAAGAGCCACTGGCCACAGCCAATGCCCGATAGACAGCGTAGGCTCCCGCATGGGTGCCGATGACATTGCGATGGGCAAGATTGGTCAGGCTACCCACCACCGGCCCCCGCTGCAGTGGATCCAAGGATCCCCAGCGGATCGGCTGGGCTTGCGTCCCATGAGGGGAGGGATGGGAGGTGAGAACAATGTGATGAGGACGGGAGGAAGGTTCGCTCATGGTCCTCAAATGCCTGGAAAATGGAAGAATCTGGAGAAAACAGAATTATAGGCGATCCCCAGCCGTTTCCAGAGAGCTTGCCCCTTCTTTTGGGGTGCCTAGACAACGATTTTGGCCAAACCCAAGGGGCGGATCCCTGCCGGCGAAACCTCGACCCGATAGGGCAACATCTCCACTCCGGCTTGCAGGGCCTCACGAAACAGACGGGCATAGCGGGGATCCCGTTCTTCGCCGGGGGCAAACTCGGTGCAATCGGCGCGATTGATCCAGTACATCAGCAGGGCACGCTGCCCCTGTTGGCGCACCGCGATCAAATCTTCCAGGTGTTTTTGGCCGCGAGTGGTCACCGTATCGGGAAACAGCGCACGGGATCCCTTGGCCCAGGTGGTGTTCTTCACCTCCAGATAGGCCGAGCCAGCGTCTCCTGTCAGCAGAAAGTCGATTTTGCTCTTGCCGCAGGTCACCTCCCGTTGCCGGCGGGAAAATCCTGCCAACTGGGGAAACCACCCTCGCTCCAGCCCCCATTCCACCAGGCGATTGGGCAAGCTGGTGTTGATCCCCACCCATACTCCATCCACCTGGATCATCTCCCAGGTGTAGGCCAGTTTCCGTTTCAGCTCTGGGTGATGGGAGAGGTACACAGGTGCCCCCACCTGACAGACCCCACTCATCGGCCCTGTGTTGGGGCAATGGGCGATGATCTGTTGCCCGTTTTCCAGCTCCACATCGGCCAAAAACCGCTTGTAGCGGCTGCGCAGCACCCCTCTGTGCAAGGGGCTCGAAAAGCGGTAAGGCACCGGCCCATCCCTGCACTCCATCCGCAAAGCCTCTCCTTATCGTAGGTATTTTTTCTTTAGGATTTTGGAAATCTTCTCCGTGGATCGTCTCTCCTGCGCTAGGGTGAATCATGTGTCCCAAGGCTTGGGGCAGCCTTTTACGGCTTTTTCCGACTTCATGGGAATTCTGCAGATCACTCTGGGAAGCAGTAAGATCCCTATCGCACAAGAGAGGCGTCTGCATTATCTGTAGTCGGTGCTGCCGGAAAGAGCTGTATTGGCGATTAAACCCATTTAACACCTCGTTTTTTCTGCCCTTTTGTCAAAACTTGGAGAAGAAAACCCGAATGCTGCGTCTTGATCCTGATCCCGGCTTTCAGCCTGCGGATCCCTTGCAGGACAACCGTGGGCGTGTGGCCATATTCATCGACGGATCCAATCTGTTCTACGCCGCTCTGCAACTGGGCATTGAGATCGACTACACCCGCCTGCTGAAGACGCTGAGTGGTCGGTCGCCCCTTTTGCGCTCTTTTTTCTACACCGGCGTCGATCGCAACAACGAAAAGCAGCAGGGGTTTTTGCTCTGGATGCGCCGCAATGGCTACCGCGTGGTTACCAAAGAGCTAACCCAGTTGCCCGATGGATCCAAGAGAGCCAACCTGGATGTGGAAATTGCCGTGGATATGCTGTCGCTGGTGCGCTGGTATGAGACGGCTGTGCTGGTGAGCGGCGATGGAGACTTGGCCTATGCGGTCAATGCCGTCAGCTACCAAGGGGCACGAGTGGAGGTGGTTAGCCTGCGTTCCATGACCAGCGATCAACTGATCAACTTGGCGGATCGCTACATCGACCTGGAATCCATCAAAGACCAAATCAAGAAGACCAACCGTCCCTCCTCTCCCTACCTGTACCGACCGGGGTTCACCACTGATGAGGAGGACGAGGGGTGACTTCATCCCTCACCCCTAGCTCCTCTCCCCAAAAGAGAGGGGCGATCAGTTCAGTAAGTTCACTGTGATTCCGAGTTTGAAGGGATCCCCTGCAGCAGGTAAACCGGGTTCAGGGGGGCAAAGCGGGTGCCCTTGGCCAGGACGGCAGAGCGGGAGATCTGAACGTGATCTACTCGGACTTGCCAGCCGCGCGAACGCAGCCATTGCAGGGCTTCACTGCAGGTTTCTAGGGTAGCGAAGTTGGCCACCAAGATCCCTCCAGGCCGCAGGCGGGCTTCCACCACCGGCAGCAGATTGCGGATCCCTTTGCCGCCACCACCCAGCACCACCCGATCCGGATCTGGCAGGTCGGCCAACACTTGGGGGGCTGCCCCCGGGATCACCTGCAGGTTCTCCAGTCCAAAGCGTTGCCGGTTGCGCCGAATCAGGCAGATGCCGGCGGCATTCCGCTCAACGGCGTACACCTGAAGTTGGGGGGAAAGACGGGCTATTTCGATGGCCACCGAGCCGGTGCCGGCACCGATATCCCACACCACGCCCTCCTGGGGGAGCTGCAGGGATCCCAAGGTGAGCAGGCGGATGGGCTGCTTGGTGATCAAGCCGGGCTGGTCGGGAAAGGTGTAGAACTGGTCGTCCGGGATCCCTACCAAAGGCCAGCGATGGGGATCTGGCTCCGGTTCTACCCGTCGCAGCACCACCACGTTGGGGTTGGAGAAGGATGAATTCTGACCTTCCTGGAGGGGCACGATCTGCTCTTGAGGGGATCCCAGTTGGCTACATACCCAGGCTTGGTAGCGCACCGGCAGCCGCAGGTCGGAGATGAAGCGGGCCAAGACCGTCGGCGTGTGCTCCGGATCGGTGAGCACCACGATCACAGGGGATCCCTGCTTGAGAACGGCTTCCAACCGCTCCACTCCCCGCCCGTGCAGGCTGAGGATGGTCGCCTCCTGCCAGGGGATCTGCAGGCGGTTCAGGGCCAGCTGCACCGAGCTCACCTGCGGATAGAAGGCCAACCGCTCCGCTGGGAAATACTCCGTCAACAGCCGCCCGATCCCGAAAAAAAGCGGATCCCCGCTGGCCAACAAAACTAGGGATCCCTGAGCCATCTCCTGCTGCAAAAGCGGGATCCAACTTTCCACCGGCCCGGTGAGCGGGATCTTGCGGGCCGGATGATCGGTAAAGTGCCGGAGCAGATGAGGGGCTCCTGCCAAAACCCTGGCTTGGGAAAGGGGGGGGATCCCCCAGGAAGCCACAGAGCCATCCCCCGCTACCCCTACGACCGCAAGCTGAGGTGACCGCCCAGGTGCTGCCGTAGCCATTTAACGTTCGACAGGTGGGTGGTATTGGCGCATGTGATTGAGAAAATCCAGTCGCAGCTCCGCCACTTCCCGTTGCATTTCCCGCATCTCCCGAATAAAGCTGAGTTGAGCCTCGATCAGGCGGCCATCGCGCTCCCGAAATTGCTCCATCATCATGGCTTGCGCTTCCCTCAGTTCGGCAAACCCAGCCTGCATATCTCGGCGGCACTCCTGTATGGCCACCTCCAGCTCGTCTCCCCGCTCTTCGTTCTGTCGAATCCGCTCCTGGTTCTGTTGGATCAACGCCCTGATCTCCTGGATTTCGGTCTGGAGTTGGGCTTCCATAGCCTGCCGCTCGGCCCGCATTTCGGCCATCTGGGCCTCAAAGCGCTCAGCCGACCGCTGCTGCTCGGCCCGCATTTCGGCCATCTGAGCCTCAAAGCGCTCGGCAGATCGTTGCTGTTCAGCCCGGATCTCGGAGATTTGGGCTGCAAAGGCCTGCCGCATCTCAACCATCTGAGCCTCAAAGCGCTCAGCCGACCGCTGCTGCTCGGCCCGCATTTCGGCCATCTGAGCCTCAAAGCGCTCAGCCGACCGCTGCTGCTCGGCCCGCATTTCGGCCATCTGGGCCTCAAAGCGCTCGGCAGACCGCTGCTGCTCAGCCCGGATCTCGGAGATTTGGGCTGCAAAGCCCTGCCGCATCTCAACCATCTGAGCCTCAAAGCGCTCAGCCGACCGCTGCTGCTCGGCTCGCATTTCGGCCATCTGGGCCTCAAAGCGCTCGGCAGACCGCTGCTGCTCAGCCCGGATCTCGGAGATTTGGGCTGCAAAGCCCTGCCGCATCTCAACCATCTGAGCCTCAAAGCGCTCAGCCGACCGCTGCTGCTCGGCCCGCATTTCTTGGATTTGTTCTTGTTGTTGCTGAAGGTTGCGAATCAGCCACTCCTCTTGTTCTGGGGTCATGGGAAAGGTCTGAAGATATCCCTTCAATTCTAGTCAGTTGGGGATGGGATCCCGTTGAGCTGCCAAGAGAAGGGCATTGACAACGGCAGCGGCTACCGGGGATCCGCCTTTGCGGCCCTCCACCCGAATCTGGGGAACATCCGTTTGCGCCAACGCCTGCTTGGCCTCTTCCACCGCCACAAATCCCACCGGCACTCCGATCACCAAAGCCGGCTTGACCCGCTGTGCCCGAATCTCCTCCACCAAAGCCAGCAACGCGGTGGGGGCATTGCCAACGACAAACAGGGCTTCTGGATAGCGGCGTGCCAAGTTCACCATCCCATTGGCGGCGCGGGTTTGACCGGGCCAACGAGGCTCCTCCACCCAGTCCAAAGCACAGTAGAGGGGGATCCCTTGGGCTTTCAGACCTGACTGGATCCCGGCTGCCACCATCCTGACATCGACAACGACAGGCCGCTTTTGCCGCAGGGCTGCCAGGGCTTGTTCGACGGCGTTGGGGCCGAAGAAAAAGCGATCCCGTAGCTCAAAGTCGGCAGTGGCATGAATGGCGCGGCGCACCACCTCATAAGGGATCCCTTGCCAGGGGTGGGGGCCAATCTCTTGATCGATCTGGCGAAAGCTGGCAGCAGTGATTGGGTCTACCTGGAAGGCTTCATTCATTGGGTCTGGAGTCAGGGGCACAGTCATGCTGGCATGTCCTAAAGAAGAACCGGTGGCGAAGTAGCTTTGGGCGAGCCGAGAAAACCACTAAGATTGGTCTAGCCTAAATTGGAGATGAGCCTATTGTTGTCACCCACTCCTCCCTTGCACAGACTCAACTCCCATCCTTCCCCTTCTGCTCCCGTCGGCGCCAATTCCGTCGGCAATCCCGGTTTCTCCTCTGTTGATGCGCCCTCCCCTTCCCCAACGGGCAGCGACAGGGATCCCTTGTCGGCTTTGCCTCGCTACGGCTACTCCCAAACCTGGCATTGGCGGGGCTGGCCCATCCATTTCACCTACACCCCCAGTCGCGCCCAAACCCTTACCGGTGTCGTCAACTTGACGGCAGCTCCGGCCCTTTTAATCCATGGATTTGGAGCGTCAGTGGGTCATTGGCGCCACAACATTCTCCCTCTGGGATCCCAGCGCTCCGTCTATGCCCTCGACCTGCTGGGATTTGGCAAGAGTGCCAAGCCGGAGATTGCCTACAGCGTTGATCTGTGGGTGGAGCAGGTACACGAGTTTTGGCAAACTCACATTCAGCAGCCCAGCATCCTGGTGGGCCATTCCATCGGGGGCTTGGTGGGAGTCATTGCCGCCGCCCGCTATCCCCAGATGGTGAAGGGCCTGTGCTTGATTAGCTGCGCCGATGGGCCCCATCCGGAAGAATTGCCCTCTCCCTGGGATGCTCTGGTGCGAGCCCTCTGCGAAGGGATTCTGTCGTTGCTGGGGTGCCCCCTCACTTATCCCCACCTCTTCAACTGGCTGCGACAAACCGAGGTGCTACGAGCTTGGATCAAGAATGTCTACAAGCGGGATGAGCAGGTGGATGACGAGCTGGTGCAGATCTTCCAGAGACCGGCCTTTGAGCCGGGGGCAGCCCACGTGTTTTTGGACGGTCTGAGGGCCATTCTCTGCCGCCGCTTCGACAGCCCCAAACGCCTGCTGCCCACCCTAAAAATGCCTATCTTGCTACTTTGGGGCCGAGAAGATCCGGCAGTGCCCAGTTTTTTGGCAGACCAATTTAAGCGCTGGCAACCTGCCCTCACCTTGGTGAAGCTGCCGGGAGTAGGCCACTGCGCCCACGACGAGCTGCCTCACTGGGTCAACACCCTCATCGGGGAATGGGCGGCCAGTCTGGAGACCTGCCCTGACTTGCCCACCCCCCTTCAGCGGGATCCCCTAGTCAGCTAGTTCAGCAAGTGATCTGAGCTATTCCCGGCAAGGTGCCACAAGTGAGGGCTATCGGCACAGGCCCCCCCCAGCTTGGAACACCCCCAAGCCAAATCCCAGCCTGCCGCCGGGAAAAGGGATCCCGCTCAGAGATCAGGGGGCAGCTTGAGGATCTGATGCTGGCGCATCCCCTGCCAGCGGCGAATGAGATCGCCATCAATACCGAACTGATCCAACGCCTTCACCACCACAAAATCCACCAAATCTAGGATGGTACGCGGCTGGTGGTACCAAGCTGGAATGGCCGGAACAATGCGCGCCCCCGCTTCTGCCAGAGTGGTCAAGTTGCGCAGGTGGATCAGGCTAAAGGGGGTTTCCCGCGGCACCACCACCAAGCGTCGTCCCTCCTTGAGCTGCACATCAGCAGCCCGCTCCAGCAGATCCGAACTCAAGCCGGCAGCCAACTTGGCAACTGTACCCATGCTGCATGGGATCACCAACATCCCCTGCGTGCGATAGGAGCCACTGGCAATGGTTGCCCCCACATCCTGCCAGCGATGACAAACCAGGGATCCACCGCTGCTCTCGGCTTGTTGTCGCCAAAAGTGGGCCTGCTTGCGGGGGTCTGTCGGCAGCAGCACCCCGTGTTCTCCCTGCCACACCTGATAGGCCGCTTTGGAGACCACCACTTCGACACAGTAGTCCAGGCTGAGCAGAACATGCAGAGCACGCACAGCATAGAGCATCCCTGAAGCGCCAGATACGCCAAGGATGATAGGCAGAGAGGATGTCAAGGGCCGCCGGGGAACGTCTTCTGCTCAAGTCTAGCGAGGGGAGCCGTCCCTCGCCTGCTCAGGGGATCCCTAACCCACCGCTCCAAAAGACTTGCACAACGCGGGATAAAAATGCTCCTGGCACAGGTTGAAGGCAGCGCTCAAGCCCCAGTCTGACTCTTCTCTGTTAGGTCTGCAGATTTTGCCGCCCGTTGCGGATCACCCGCAAGGACTCCACCAACCGCAACTCCAAGTCTTGCAACACCTGATCCACGTAACGGTGGGCCTCCCGCTGCAGGCGCTCCGATTCCTGCAGTGTCTGCCGCCGCACCTCCTCACTCTGTTGATAGGTTTGTTGCAACAACTGCTCCGCCTGAGCTTGGGCCTGTCGCAGAATCGCCGATTCGTTGAGGAGCTGCTCAGCCCTACGTTGGGCCGCGGCCACAATTTCTTGGGCGTAGCGATTGGCCTCTGCCAAGATCCGATCCCGCTGGCGCAGCAGTTCCTCCGCTTCCTCCAGGGCTGTCGGCAGGTTCAGGCGGATAAAGTCTAACTGCTCCAGAATCTTTTCCTCTTCAATAAGGGTGCGAGACCAAAACAGGCGAGGGCTACTGAGAATGGCTGCCTCCAGTTGATCCAGGGCCTCCTGGACGCGCATCAGAGCCAGGGTCTGATCCCCAAAGGGTACGCCGGCACGATTGGAAGGATCAGAGGGCAATTCTCGCATCAGTCCAGAGGAAAGTGGCCGCGCCAAGCAAACGGGCAAAGCAGGCAAGATAACGCCTACCATATCAGGTTCTCGGTTTCCTGAATCTGCGCAGTCTCCCCTTCGCTCCAACCCCTCTTTGGTCAAGGAGATGTTCTTTCTGATACTCAAATATGGCAGATTTTCCCCCTTGCAGAGGCTATGAGCCAAGCGGCAGAGGCCGGCGCCGGTCAGTTGGTGCCACAGCCGTTGTTTTATCCATTGGAGCTGAAGTTGCCCGGCTGCAAAAAGAGCGCCAACGGAAGTTCGTTTTTTGAGTTGCTGCCAATTCCCTGAAGATGGCCAAGCTCCGGGTGGTTGACAGCAACCTGTGGCACACTGAGGAGAAAGGAGTTAGAGCCCGAGCTGCTCATGCCACAGCCGCAGCCCCCCCGCAGACTGGAAGACCAATTTGTGGAGAATGTCTCCCGTTACCCCACCTACTTTATTACCGTTTTGCTGGGGGGGATCTGGGCCGGCCTCCAGCCTTTTGTTAGCCTGTATCGCAAAAGTCCAACAGCGGCGGCCATGGTGACGCTGGGATCCCTGCTGTTGCTGCTGTTTGTTTATTTCACCCTGCGAGGCATGACAGGGAATACCTTTTTGCCAGAATGGCTGCTGGGTTAGCCGTACAGTGGACGCCGGAAGCAGAGGCACGCCTCAAGGAGATTCCTTTTTTCGCCCCGCCGCCTGCAAGAAAAGCGAAAAGCTTGCCCGGAAATTGGGGATCCAGCAGATACGGTGGACACCTCTGAGCAGGCCACGCAACAATTGGGCTCTTGAGGGATCCCGGCTGCAAGCTGTAGCGAGGGGATTGGATTTGCCGCTAGCTTGGTAGAGGTGTTCTCCTCCGTTCCCTCGTTTATTTTTGCAACTCATGGCAGATTGGATCCTGTTGGCGCTGGTGGGTTCTGCAACCTACCTGCTGCTGCAAAAAAGTGTGGCCCGC
>NZ_JANSIG010000026.1:0-33472 GCF_047461975.1 Synechococcus sp. R55.3
TGGTAGTAATCCGTACTGAACATATTATACATTATTTTCAGTATAGTTGAGCTTATTATTGACTAGAGTCATGCTCCAGTTGCGGTGGATGTGCTCGGCCATAGCAGGGATCCCGCCTCGAAAGAGGGTGAATTGCAGACTCAGAGGGTGCTCAACACCTCTCGCGCTGCGGCCAAGGTTTTCTCCACATCGGCCTCTGTGTGGGCCAGGGAGGTGAAGCCGGCCTCAAATTGCGAGGGCGCCAGATAGACTCCCCGCTCCAACATGCCGCGATGGAAGCGGGCAAATTTCTGCAGATCGGAAGTCTTGGCCTCTTCGTAGTTGCGCACCGGGCCGGCAGTAAAAAAGAAGCCAAACATGCCGGGCAGATAGCCCCCACACATCTCATGCCCTGTTTCCCGTGCGATCTCTAGGAGCCCTGTTGCCAACTTCTCGGTAATCCGCTCCAGGTACTCGTAGGTGCCCGGACGACGCAAAATGTCCAGTGTCTGGATCCCTGCTGTCATGGCCAGGGGGTTGCCGGAAAGAGTCCCTGCCTGATACATCGGCCCCGCTGGAGCCACCATTTCCATAATTTCTCGCCGACCGCCGTAGGCCCCCACCGGCAGGCCGCCGCCGATGACCTTGCCCAGGGTCGTTAAATCGGGGATGACCCCAAACTTGGCCTGTACACCGCCATAGCTGATGCGAAAGCCGGTCATCACCTCATCAAATACCAGCAGGGCCCCGTACTTTTGGGTGAGATCTCGCAAGCCTTCCAAGAAGCCCGGCTGGGGGGGAATAAAGCCGGCATTGCCCACCACCGGCTCTAGGATGACTCCGGCAATGGAGTCGGGGTGCTGTTCAAACAGGGCCTTGACTGCCTCCAGGTCGTTGTAGGGAGCCGTCAGCGTAGCGCTGGTAGCTGCCTTGGGCACCCCCGGCGAGTCTGGCAAGCCCAGCGTGGCCACCCCCGAACCGGCCTTCACCAAGAACATGTCCGCATGGCCGTGGTAGCAGCCCTCAAACTTGATCACCTTTTCCCGACCGGTATAGGCCCGCATCAAGCGCAGCACCGCCATGCAAGCTTCGGTGCCGGAATTGACAAAGCGCACCATCTCCACACTGGGCACCGCCTCAATGACCCGCTCCGCCAGCTCATTTTCCAGAACGCAAGGGGCGCCGAAGCTGGTGCCTTTCTCCAAAGCTCGGCGCAGAGCCTCAATGACTTCGGGGTGGGCATGGCCGACAATGGCAGGCCCCCAACTGCCGATGTAGTCGATGTATTGGTTGCCGTCCACATCCCAGGCGTAGGCCCCTGAGACACGGTCGAACACGACGGGATCCCCGCCCACCGACTTGAAGGCGCGCACCGGAGAACTCACTCCCCCCGGCATGAGACTTTGTGCCCGGGCAAAAATCTGTTTGGAGCGGGTGGTGTTAAACGAGGTGGAGTGGAGAGTGCTGGTCATAGAGCATAAGGAGCTTTCAACGCATTACCAAGGCTAGCAAGCAAGGGAGCTTTCTGGTGAGCCCTTTTACCGACCATGAAACTACAAACCCATTCCCGCCAGCGTGTCGATCACCTGCTCCAGGATCAGGGTGAGGTTGGGATGGGAGGTCTCGAACAGGCCCAGCGCCTCTCCAATGCGATCCCTGGGGCCTTGGCTCGGTTTGCTCTCGGTCGGGGATCCCAGCTCGGCCAGCACCGCTTCCACTTCCTGGCGAATGGTGGCAATGTGCTGCCGCTGCTTTTCATCCAAGCCAGGGGTTTTTTGCAGCTCAACATCCAGATCGTGCAGCAGTTGTCGCAGTTTCGATTCGGCCATTCTGTAAAGAGACCTTAACGACTTGAGAACCGATTGAGTTTTGACCACCCTGCCTCAATCATACGGTCTGATGGGTTGAAGCAGGGATCCCTCTATCTAGGGTCTAAGAGCGGGTAAGCGGCGAAGGTTAACTTTTGCAGCCGGGGATCCCAGCATTGGAGCAACTCCCATAGGATGGGCAGTAGCCTTGCTGTCTACCCCCATGTCTGAGCTGGCATTGACCCTAGTAGGGGCGGCGGTTGCTGTTGCCCTTTTCATGGGAATTTTTGTCTGGGAACAAAGACGCAGCCAAGAATTGCTGCAGCGGTGGGCGGCAAAGCAGGGCTACTCCCTGTTGAGCCAGGAGGCACGGTACTGGCGGCTGGGGCCTTTTTCTGGGAGCACTTCCAAGTATCAACGGGTATTCCGTGTGCGGATACGGGATCCGTGGGGGCAAGAACGCACCGGCTGGGTGAGGTTAGGGAACTGGTGGCTGGGGCTTTTGTCGGATCAGGCTGAGGAGCGGTGGGAGTAGGCTGGGATTGAACCACAGAAGGGGAAAGCAATGAACGGGATCAGGGGTTGGAAAGGGCTGAAGGGGGTAGCGTGGCTGGGCCTGGTACTGGCGGTGGCCCTGTTGGGTTGGAACATAATCGCCGGAGGTGGAGCGATGGCCAGTCCTGGTGAGGGATCCCGAATGTTGACGGTTACAGGGCAGGGATCGGTCTCGGTGGAGAACTCCATTGCCCTCATTCGCTTAGGGGTAGTCATTCAAGGGGAGACGGCGCAATCGGTACAACAACAGGTGGCAGAACGCTCAGAGCGGCTGGTCAATCGCCTCAAGGAGCTGCAAGTAGGCGCTCTACAAACCACCGGCATTTCCCTCTACCCGCAATACGACTACCGGGATGGCCAGCCTCGCCTAACGGGTGTGCAGGGGCAAAACAGTCTGCAATTCGAGGTGCCCGTGGCCAGAGCCGGGCAAGTGCTGGATGAAGCCGTGGCCGCCGGAGCCACCCAGGTGGAATCGGTCAGTTTCCGGGCCGACGATGCCACCCTGTTGGAGGCGCGCAGCCGCGCCCTAACCCAAGCCGTGAAAGATGCCCAACGTCAAGCCCAGGATGTGCTGGGGGCCTTGAACCTGAGCATCCGTTCCGTCGAGCGCATCCAGATTCAGAGCGATGGCTACATGATCCCGCCGCCGATCCCCTTTGCCCGCGCCGACTATGCCCGTCTAGAAACGGCATCCACACCGGTGGAGGGGGGACAGCAAACCGTGCGCGCCCAAGTCACCCTCGAGATCCGTTACTGAGCCTCTGCTTTGCTGCCTCGAATAATTCACAAATGTTCACCACATAGATTTCAGCTCTCCCGCCAAAAGATTCCTACTCAGGGCAAGCCTTGGGCAGCAACAGACAGCGGCTCTGGACGAGCGAAGTCTCAGTGATTCAAGAGTGATTCAATCCATCTAACCAACTCGGCAAAGTGGAAGCGGCTGCTGTTTGCTACCGCATTAGAATAACGATGGAAAGTTGCGGGTAGTTTGCTTTCCCGGATTTTCTCGCCATCCTGCCTCAGTTTGTCTATGGATCCCAGACCGGAGAGCGCTAGTGCAGCTCCTGCGCCTGAGAAGGCGAAACTCGGCTCTGGCAGAAGCCAAGACGGCAGTCTGCAAGCCCGTGTACTGATCGTGGATGATAGCTACATGGTGGCAGAGATGCTGTCCAACTTTTTGGGCAAGCAGGGCTGCAGTATTTCTTATGCTTTGGATGGCCTCTCCGCGCTGGAGCAAATTCGCCGCCAACCCCCAGATCTGATCATTGCCGATTGGGTCATGCCCTCCCTGAACGGCCTGGACCTGTGCCGTCAACTGCGGCAACTGCCGGAATATGCTTGGGTGTACTACATCATTATGACTGCCCGCGAGGGCAACGATAGCATGGAGCGGGCTTTGGAGGCAGGCGCCGATGAGTTTCTTTCCAAACCCTTTCAGGCTGCAGAGCTGCTGACGCGGGTGCGGGCAGGGCTGCGCATTGTAGAAAGTCGCCGCCAGCAATATCTGCTCAAAACTGGGCAAAAATCTCCTCCCTCTCCCCCCAAGTCGATTGGTTTGGAGGTGGGTAACCGTCAGGATTTGGTGGCTCGTTTGCCGCTGCGGGTGGCCCAGGCCCGTGCCCAATCGGAACCCCTCAGCTTGTTTGTGCTGCGCTTGGCCAACCTCGGTTCTCTGGCACAAGGGCTGGATGCTGACGGTCGGGCTGATCTGCTCAAACTGTTTAGGGAGCGTTTGGCCAATAACCTGCGCGATGGAGACGACCTGTTTTGCTACGACGAGGGGCAGTTTATCATTCTGCTCTCCGGGAGCACCTTGGCTGCTGCGCAAATGGCTGCCGAACGCTGCTGTCAGCGGATGATTCAGGATCCCTTTGTGGTGAATGGGCGGGCGCTGCCGGTGCAGCTCCAGTTTGGAGCGGCCAGCCTCATGGACAGCGATGATCCCAAGGGGGTGGCTCTGTTGCGTCGGGCTGCCCAGGCTATGCGAGATAGCAGGAATGTGCACAGCTCGGTGGTGACTGCTCCCCATCCCATCCCAGTTTCCGACCGCGTCAGCGGAACGGAGTCCTCAGAGCTGCTGAAACGCCTGCAGCGTCTGGAAAAAGAAAACGCCGAACTGCGCCGAGAGCTGGAGACTCGCCTCAGGCAGATTGAGGATCTCCGCCAACACCATCAAGAGCTCAGCCAAAAAATGCAGGCTTCTGCACCGGAACTGTCCACAGCGGGATCCCTGGCCCATAGACCCTTGCGCTTGCGGCGGCGAAAACTCCGGCAGCTTTGTCTGAAGCGTCAACTGAGCCGTAGAAGACCGCGCCTGGCTTTGGGACGGCTGAGCAGGTAGCGATGGGCTGAGCGAACGGGAGAGACGGAAGGGAGGTGCAAAAGGCTATGATGGGCATTCTTCAGGGTCAAGTGGCCGGGTCTGGGATCTGGAGACCAGCAGGAAGATGGTTCCTAAACAACATTGAGCTAGTCTTGACAGCGGTGGGAATAGGGGTGATTCTGCTAAGTGGTTTTGTGGCCAGCCGCAGCGCTTTTTCGCTAGAAACGGCAACGGCGGTCAGCGCCACTTTGGTGGGGGTTATCCACGGGATCCTCTTTTGGCTGTTGCGACGGCGGCAGAGACAGGTGAGGCGGGAGGCAATCGGGCAAATTCGGGAAATGCTGGAAGATTTGGGCAAAAACCGTCTGCAAACCATCAAGATGAGCTTGTACATGGTGCAGGCGCGTCAACCGGAACAGGAAGAGCGAACCCGACAAAGCTTTGACCGCGTTTACCAGATCCTGGCGGAGATGAGCACCTTGATCGACCACATTTCGGAAGAATCTCTGGCCGGCTGGCGCCATCGCTACCGGCAGACTCTGCAGCGGGTTGAGTCGGAGTCTCAGTAGTCTTTAAAGTGACTTCAGGGATCCCTTGAGGAGTTGGCTGAGCCGGTGGACGGTCGGATTTCGGGAAGCACCCAATTGCTCGGTCTAATCGGGGATCCGGTGGCCCACAGCTTATCCCCAGCCATGCACAATGCTGCTTTGGCAGCTATGGGGGAAAACTATTGCTATGTGCCGTTTCCGGTGGCTCCAAAACACTTGGCGGCGGCGGTGGCAGGGCTAGCGGCCATTGGGGTGCGGGGGTTTAATGTGACGATTCCTCACAAACAGGCCATTCTCCCTTTGCTCGATCAGATTGAATCGCGGGCAGCAGCGGTGGGGGCGGTGAATACGGTTTACCCCTTGCCAGAGGGCGGGTGGGCGGGCACCAATACCGATATCGATGGCTTTGTGCAGCCTTTGCTGGGTCTGGAAAAAGGGATCCCTACTCTCATTCTGGGATCCGGGGGGGCAGCGCGGGCGGCCATCCAAGGCTGTTTGGAGTTGGGGCTGGGGCCGGTGCGGGTGGCGGGGCGATCCCCCAACTCATTGCTGGCCTTGCAACAGACCTGGCCTCAGGTGGAGACGGTGAACTGGGCGGAGTTGAATTGCTACCTGTCTCAGACGCGGCTTTTGGTCAACACCACCCCCGTGGGCATGCACAAGCCGGGATCCCCTGGCGGTCAGGAGCTCTCTCCCCTGAGCCGGGAGCAACTGGGCCTGCTGTCTCCGGGTGCCATCGTCTACGACCTGATCTATGTGCCGGATCCCACTCCTCTGCTGCGGATGGCCGCCGAGTTGGGACATACCCCCATCAGTGGACTAGAGATGCTGGTTCACCAGGGGGCCAAGGCTCTATCGCTTTGGCTGGGAGGCAAGCCTGTGCCAGTAGAGGTGATGCGGCAGGCAGCTCAACACCAGTTGGCCCAGGTTTAGGGTCACTCCAGGCCAGTTGGAAGCCCTCTCTCAAGGTGTAATGAGATAACAACAACTACCGGGCTAGCAATCCAAGGTTGTTTCCCGCTCCCAGGGCGTGATCTGACGGTTGTATTCCTGCCACTGTTGGCGTTTGAGCTTGAGGTAGGCATTCACAAAGGGATCCCCCAGCCTGCTACGGAACAGGGTACTTTGGTCTAAGTGGTTGAGGGCTTCGACCAGAGAGCCGGGCAACGTTGGGGCATTGGGGAGGGGATCCGTGTAGGTGTTGTTGTCGCAGCGGGGGCCAGGATCCCGTTGGTGTTGGATCCCGTCCAGACCGGCGGCAATGAGACCAGCAGCCAAAAGATAGGGATTGGCGGCAGCATCGGCCAAACGCAATTCAAACCGCCCGGCATCCGGGATCCGAATGGCGTGGGTGCGATTATTGCCGCTGTAGCTGATCGTATTGGGAGACCAGGTGGCCCCAGAGAGGGTGACAGGGGCATTGAGGCGACGATAAGAATTGACCGTCGGGTTGGTGAGGGCACACAAAGCAGGTGCATGGTGTAGCACCCCGCCGATGAAGTGATAGGCCAGTTGAGAAAGCCCCAATTCCCCTTGGGGATCGGCAAACAGGTTTTGTTCGCCTTGCCAAAGAGAAATATGGGTGTGGCAGCCGTTGCCTGTCAGATGAGCAAAGGGTTTGGGCATAAAGGTGGCCCGGTAGCCATGCTTTTCGGCAATGCTTTTCACCATGTATTTGAAAAAGGCGTGGCGGTCAGCAGTGAGCAGGGCGTCGTTAAACCGCCAGTTCATCTCAAACTGGCCGTTGGCATCCTCGTGATCGTTTTGATAGGGATCCCAGCCCAGCTTCTGCATGCCATCGCAGATGTCCCGGATCACCGAAAAACGCCGCATCAAACTTTGCTGGTCATAGCAGGGCTTGGCCTGCCGATCCCGCTCATCGGAAATGGCCCACTCTTCGGGCGACAGAAGCATGAACTCGCATTCGATCCCCGTCTTGACTTGAAAGCCCATAGCTTCTGCTTGGGATAACACCTGCTTCAACACCCAGCGGGGGGTTTGTGGCAAGGGATCCCCGTTGACCTGAATTAGATCGGCAGGCATCCAGGCCACTTCCGGCTGCCAGGGCAGTTGAAACAAGCGCTCGCGCTCCGGCTGGGCAAACACATCGGGGTCTGCAGGCGTCAAGTCCAACCAGGCAGCAAACCCGGCAAATCCAGCCTGACCCTCTGCCATGAAGTCGATAGCTGAGGCAGGCACCAGCTTGGCCCGTTGGATCCCAAGCAGGTCGGTAAAAGAGAGCAGAAAGTAGTTGATCCCTTGGGCGCGGGCAATTTCAGAAAGCGGCTGTGTCATGTACCCAAGCTAGGTCTTGGCCTCAGGTAGAGGTGTGTCTTTCCGCACAAAAATAGATCTTTATCGAAACGGCCAGGAAGACAAACACCGCCATTTGTATTCGCCCAGGGTTGCGCAGCAATGGGAAAATTCTCCCCTGGCCAACAATTACCCGTTGATGTTCCTTCCCGCTTTTGAGTCAGCCCAGATGGTTGCCAAGGCGGGGTGGAAGTTGAATGCCAAGAGGGCCAGCAAGCCATCGTTTCGAGCAGTACCTCTGGGCATGAAGGCCGGGGCGTCTGCGCCGTGGCTCCCTCAGTGAATTAGGATGGGAAAGCGTGGTTTTGCCGTGTCGGCCCGCTTGTTCTTCTCTTGGGTAGATCTGGAGCAGCGTAGATGGCAGTTTACGAGGGCAATTTTGTTCAGACGGAGGATCTGCGTCTAGCCATCGTCATCGGTCGGTTTAACGACCTGATCACCGGCAAATTGTTAGAAGGGTGCCAGGACGCGCTGAAGCGGCATGGTGTGGATATCGGCCCGGAGAGCAAGCAAGTGGACTACTACTGGGTGCCCGGCAGTTTTGAGGTGCCTTTGCTGGCTCACCAACTGGCCCAATCTCGCCGTTATGATGCCATCATCTGTCTGGGGGCAGTGATTCGCGGGCAAACTCCCCACTTCGACTATGTGGCAGCGGAGGTCTCCAAGGGCATTGCGGCGGCAGGATTTCGTACCGGCGTGCCGGTCATTTTCGGGATCCTCACCGCCGATACCCTGCAGCAGGCTCTGGAGCGGGCCGGGGTCAAGAGCAACAAAGGTTGGGAATACGCCATGAGTGCCCTGGAGATGGCGACGCTGATGCGCCAAGTTGCCCCCGTGCTCCAAGGCAGCTACGGCCACAGCGGCAACGGGGCCGGATCCCGTCCGTCTCTGCCCGGTGGAGCGGAAGCCCTGCAGTCTACCCTGGACAGCGCTGCCTATTGAGGGCGGGTGAGCCGAGTCAGCACTTCGTTGGAGCGCTGCACAAAGGCCCGCGCGGCTGCTGGATCAAAGCTTTTCTGGGTGATCAAAGCCAAATCGTAGATGTGATTGCAGATGAGGTGAACCAAGTCGGGATCCCGCCCCCGATCGGCAAGAGATTGCAGGTTTTGGATGAGGGGATGGGCCGTGTTCAGAACCAGGGTGTGCTCTTCCAGAAACTCCAGCGGCTTTTGCTGGATGACGGCGTTGAGCTCCTGCAGGCGCCGCAGCGTCTCCGGCAGCAAGATCATGGCCGGAACCGACTCTGATTTAAGAGCTTCTGCTTTGATCTGCAACTTGTCTTTGCCCAGGGCCTGCCGAAAGAGATCGACCAACTTTTGGCTGCGGGTTTTTTGCGTGACCGGATCCACAATTTCGGCGGCTTTGTCTTTATCTACCAGCGTTTCGTCCAGCTCAGAGTCCACCCGCTTAAATTGGATCCCTTCTTCTTTGTATTCCCGCTCCAAAAAGCTGCTGAAGTGGCTGTCGATCCAGCTATCCAGCATGATCACTTCCAGTCCTTGAGAGCGGTGGAGATCGATGTAGGCACTCTGGGCAGCCTCATCGGTGGCGTAGTAAACTCGCTTGTTTTGCTTGTCGCGGGTGCGCTCCAGGTACGCTTTCAGGGTCACATATTCGGGTTTGTCAGCAGGGGATCCGGCCACTCGGAAAATGAGAATATCCTTAATCTGGGCAAAGAACTTGTCGTTGTTCATCGCCCCAAACTTCATAAAGAGGCTGATGTCGGGCCAGACCTTGACGTATTTTTCGTAATCTTCCCTGTACAGTTCATTGAGACGATCCGCCACCTTTTTGGCAACGTGATCCCCAATGCGCCTTACGGTGCGGTCATTTTGCAAGAAGCTGCGGGAGACGTTGAGAGGAATATCCGGGCTGTCGATGGCCCCCCGCAGAGGCAGGAGAAACTTGGGGATGACTTCCTCACAGTTATCTTGGACAAAGACTTGGTTGCAGAACAGCTTGACTTGACCCTTGGTGGGATCAATATCCGGGCGCAACTTGGGGAAATAGAGGATCCCTTGCACGATGAAGGGATAGTCGGTGTTGATGTGCACCCAGAAATGGGGATCCTCTTGAAAGGGATAGAGGTAGCGATAAAACTCTAGGTAATCCTCATCTTTGAGTTCGGAAGGTGAAGTTCTCCACAGGGGCTTTTGCTTGTTGATCACTTCCCCGTTTAACTTGATGGGAACGGGGATGAAATCGCAGTATTTACGAACCAATTCCCGAATGCGGCTTGGCTCCAGGTATTCTTCGTTTTCGGGGGTGATGTAAAGGGTAACGGTGGTGCCGATGCTGGAGCGCTCAGAATCGGAGAGGGTAAAAGTAGTGGTGCCGTCACAAGCCCACTTCACCGGCGTGCTGCCGGGCCGATAGGAGAGGGTGTCGATCTCCACCCGCTGCGACACCATAAAAGAGGAGTAGAATCCCAGACCAAAGTGGCCAATAATCGCCTGTTCTGCGTCTTTGCCTTTGTACTTTTGAATGAACTCTTCAGCGCTGGAAAAAGCCACCTGGTTGATGTATTTTTTCACTTCCTCGGCAGTCATGCCAATGCCGTTATCGGCCACCGCTAAGGTCTTGGCCTCCTTGTTGAGGGCAATCGTAATCTCCGGCTCTGGGAGATCTGCCACTTCGCCGGCAAGGCTGGCCATCTTCAGCTTGGTGATGGCATCAGCAGCATTGGAGATCAGCTCCCGCAAGAAGATCTCTCGATCCGAGTAGAGAGACTGCTTGATGATGGGAAAGATGTTCTCGGTGTGGATGGTGATGGATCCCTGTTCCAGCACGGTCATAGGTGGCTCAGCACTCAAACAAGCTCAGTGCTAATCTACAGAGACCGAAAAGTCCCCGACAAGCAGGCTCTTTTTCGGAAATCCGCACTCGCAACCGAACCGGCTCTCTAGAGCTGAGCGGCTCCGGGCGGAGCTTGGGTTTGGCCGTTGGCGTCAGCGGCGCGGAGTGCTTCATCCAAAGCCAACTGTTGAGCCCAATCCTGGCCGATCCGAATGGTGACATCGGAGTTGAGAACGCCAGTAGATTCTACCCGCACTTCTCCCAGGCCAATGGCGGCGCGGATCTGTTTAGCCCCCTCCCGATCCCCGCTCTGGGCGAGGATCTCCGTTTGCTGCAGCACCTGAGTGCTGTCTTCCACGGCAAAAGCATGGGCGTATCCTTGTCTCACCAATTCTTGCACCATACGGCGGGCCATCCCCGGCTCTCCGGTTGCGTTTTGCACGGCTATGCGCAGGCGGTGTGGAGGAATGCGGGCTACCTCTGCCTCCAGGCCAAAGTGGGAGACGGCCACCCGTCGGATCCCGGCGGGATCCGGCAGCCAGTAGCTGGTGGAGAATTCTCCCGGCTGACTGAAGCGGCCCGGCAGCAGCACCAGGTCGATGCGATCGCCCCCAGAGGTGAGGACAAACTTGGCCAAGCTCAGAACCTCTTCCCAGGTGAGGTTGGTATCGAGGTTGGTGCGGATAACCTGCAAAATCTTTGGGATCCGCGGCCAGACAGCAGGGGAGAGCAGTTCCCGGCTCAGGGCCCGCAGCAATTCCTGTTGCCGTTGCACCCGACCGATATCCCCCAATCCCAGGTGATCGTGGCGAAAGCGGGCAAAGTGGTGGGCTTGTTCTCCATTGAGGCGTTGCCAGCCGGGCTCCAGGTGAATGAACAACTGCTGGGTGTGATCTGCGTATTGCATCGGTTCCGGCACGTAGATTTCCACGCCGCCCACCGCATCGATCAGCTCTTCCAGAGCATCGGTATTGAGGCGAATGTAGCGGTCAATCGGGATCCCACCCATCAAGTGGCTGACCACCTGAGCCGTCAGCGCCGGGCCCCCTGCCAAGTTGGCAGCATTGATCTTGGCCACACCAAAGCCAGGCAAGCGCACACGAGTGTCGCGGGGGATGGACAAAACGGTAATCCGCCGCGCCTGGGGATCAAAGCGGGCCAAGAGAATGGTGTCGCTGCGGGTGTGGAAGCGATCTCGCTCTGTGGGCAAGGGCAGGGTGGGATCCGGGTTGTCTGTGCCGAGAATGAGGATATGCAACGAGCGATCCAGAGCCGCAGCCCGTAAGGCATCGGGACGGAAGGCTTCTTGTTCTGCAGGTGTGAGGGAAGTTGGGATCACCTGACGGGGCAACATCACGGCCAAGAGGGCACCGGCAGAACCCGCCAACACAGCCGTGAACCCCAACAACAGCCAGAGGATCCCCTGACGAATAGCCTGCTGACGAGCTGCGCGGACACGGTCAGGACGGGGGGGATAGTGGAAGGAGGGCATCAGGTCAGACCAGGTCTCGCGAGCGCGTACAGGAAAGGGTGTACTGTCTGGGTGGTGTTGCCAGCCCCACCAATTCAAGGCCATGTTATCCCATCCTCAGTTTTCAGAGTTGCCTGGATCCAACTTCAGCGAGGTAGCAGTCGCCACAGGGGGATCCCTGCAGCCGTTGTTGGGGAAGTCGGAGGCGCACCTTTGGCTGCAGACAGTCCCCCCGTTGGAGAAGTTGCTCCCCCAGCTCGACTTTCTTTCTCCTGAGGAACGTCGGCGGGCAGAGCGTTTACAACTGCCGGCGGATCGGTGCCGCTTTCTGGCCGGTCGTCTTGGGTTGCGGAGCTTGCTCAGCCGCTACAGCGGCATTCCACCCCAGGCGATCCCCCTCGACCACAGTTCTACCGGCAAACCCTACTGGCGGGATCCACCCCTGCCGCTGCAGTTTAACCTCAGCCACTCCCACGAGCGCGTCCTGATCGGCCTGAGATGGCAATACCGCATTGGAGTGGATCTGGAATGGGTTCGACCTGTGCTCCGCTGGCAGCGCATCGCCCAACGCTATTTTTCGGCTGCTGAGCAAGTCCGTTTGGCCAACTGTCCAGCTCCAGAGCGAGATGCCCTCTTCTTCCAAATGTGGACACAAAAAGAGGCACTCCTGAAGGGAACGGGCAGAGGTCTGGCCGGCTCTGCAGCTTTGGGCGAGGACTCCCGCTGGGTGACCTTACCGCTTCAGGTTGCCGGTGGCTACGTCGCTGCGGTAGCCCTTGAAATGAGGGGCGAAATACCCGAAGACGGAGGGGAAGCCCTAACTGTGCGGCTCTACACGGATGTAGAGGGCTAGACAGCCGCAGCGGCAAAATCTCTCCACCCACCGCTCGAGCTGCTATCTTGAGTTTCCAAGCTACTCCCCTCAGCGGGAGAGAGTTTTTGATTCCATGGTGTTGCCATGTTAAGCAGGTTCTGTCGTTTCCTGGTGTTGGGAATTTGGCTATCGGTTCTCATGATTGGGATCCCGCATCCGGTATGGGCGCGGGATCTCTCCAGACAAACGCCGCAGGAGAAGGTTATTGAGTTGGGTACTGCCGACAATCAGTTGGTGTTTGCGCCCAAGGAACTGTCTTTTCACAACGGCAGCCTCTACCGTCTTCGCCTGAGCAACCCCAGCCAATTGAAACATTATTTCAGCGCCAAAGATTTTGCCGATGCCGTTTGGACCCGTAAGTTGGAAGTGGCCGGTGTGGAAATCAAGGGCCAGATCCGAGAATTGGAACTGAAGCCAGGCGCTTCGGTGGAGTGGCAATTTATTCCCCTGAAATCTGGAGTCTACGCTTTGGTTTGCACCATTCCCGGCCATGCAGAAGCAGGTATGGTGGGGCAGATTACCATCGGCGATTGAGATCCTCTTCCTGGGCTACCCGGCCAAAAGGGGATAGAAAAGAGAAAGACGCTGCCAGGCCAATCCATGAAAAACCCGCTCACGCCCAAAGCCCTTCGCGCCACCGACGCGAACGCGGAACACTGGACTCGGCGACGCCAGGCAGCTTCCCCTCGAAAGAGCAGGCCCCCCCTTTCGGAGCGGATTGCCGGCTATGCCCTCGCGCTTCTCTCCCTCACTGCCGTCCACGGGATCCGCTACTACAACGAACCACAACTGACCGTCGGCAGCCGCTCCCCGCAGACGTTTCTCGCCCCTGCTGCGGCGGAGATTGAAGATGTGGAGGCTACCCAGGCCCGACAAGCTGAGGCGCGACGGCGGGTGGTTCAGGCCCTCAAAATCAACAGCACCGCCAACGACAGCATGCGGCAAAACCTGGAGGGTCTCCTGGCTGAGGTGGAGGCCATCCGCCAAGAGGCAGGGCCTCTGCCCTATGTTTCTGTCCAGTTGCTGTCTCTGCCAACGCAGATCTACCTGCGCCAGCTTTCCCCGGAGGAGTGGGAACCCTTCCAGGCTCGCGCCCGACAAGAGGCCATCCGCGGAGCCACCCCATCTCCTTCAGAAGAGCCCTCTTCTGGGCGACCGGAGCAGCTGGAGCAGCGGGCCAAGCAGGAGCTTGTTGAGGTTTGGCAGCGGGCTTGGTTGGATGGATCGGCCACCCAGATGGCGGGGACGGATCCCTATACTCAGCTAATTGCCCAGGTGGAAGCGGCGCAACGGCGCTATCAAGCGGCTTTGCCGGCTCTGGAGCAGCTCACCCCCCCTGTTCCGGCCACAGTTCTCAATTTGGCAGATGCGGATTGGCAGCATTTGCAAACCTTGAGCCGGCGGGTCTTGGAGCGCCTGCAGAAGATAGGGATTGTGGATGGCCTGCCCCGCGAAGTTCGCGCCGAAGGGATCCAAGCCCAACTGGACGATTTGATGTTTCCGGGCAATGCTGCCCAACGACAGGAGTTGCAAGGGCTGGTCTATCAGTGGCTGCAGCAGGTGCTCATTCCCAATGTGGAGGTGGATCCCCAGCGCACCGAGCAGCGCATTCGCGCCGAGCTGGAAAAAGTCGAGCCGGTTCTGATCTCGGTTGCCGAGAACCAGGTGATCGTGCGAGCAGATCAGGTCATCACTCCCGAAATTTTTCTCATCTTGGATCACTTTGGGCTTACCCAGCGCGGGATCAACATCTGGGGCTTGGTGGGAGTGGCCGGCGTGATGGGCATGGGCCTGGCTGTCTTTGTGCCTCTGCAACAACGCTTGAGGCCGGGATTGCGCCGCCGGGATCGAGTGTTGATCCTCATGGTTTCCCTGACCGCTCCCCTGTTGGCGGCCTTGTTCAAGCTGGAGTTCAGCTCCTTGCCGGCGGTGGGGCTGTTGCTGGGCAGTTTTTACGGGGCAGGGCTGGGCCTGGTGGTGGTGGTGGGCCAGGCGTTGTTTTTGCCCTTGGTCTCCTCTGCCAACCTGCTCACCGTCGTGCCCTTGTTGTCCGGCAGTGTGGTGGCCTCTGCCTTGGCCGGGCGTTCCCGCTCCCGAGAAGAGCTGGCCTTGCTGGGGGGAGGAGCGGCAGCGGTGCAGATGCTGGCCTACGGGGCGGTTAGCTTGGCCGCCACCGGCGGCATCGACCTGTTGGCTATGGCTTTGGCGGGGGGAACCAGCCTGGGGTGGAGCATTGTTGCCCTGGGAGCCAGCCCCTACCTGGAGCGCCTATTTGACTTAGCCACCCCCATTCGTCTGATCGAGTTGAGCAATCCCAATCGCACCCTGTTGCGGCGACTGGCTGCAGAGGCCCCCGGCACCTTTCAGCACACTCTGTTTGTGGCCACTTTGGCAGAACGGGCTGCCCAAAAGCTGAACCTCAACGTGGAGCTGGTGCGCACCGGCACCCTCTACCATGACATCGGCAAGATGTTGCAGGCCCGCTACTTCATCGAGAACCAGATGGGCAGCCTCAACCCCCACGCCCAACTGGACGATCCCTATCGCAGCGCTCAGATCATCAAGGCCCACGTCAGCGATGGCCTGCGCCTGGCCAAGCAATACAACCTGCCTACCGCCGTCCAGGCGTTTATCCCTGAGCACCAGGGCACAATTCTGATTGCCTACTTTTACCATCAAGCCCAGATGAAAGCCGGGGATCAGCCGGTGCCCGAAGAACCGTTCCGCTACGATGGCCCGATCCCCCAGAGCAAGGAGACGGGGGTGGTGATGATGGCCGATGCCTGTGAAGCCGCCCTGCGCAGTATGACCTTGAGCGATGGCTTCGGCCCCGATGTGGTCGAGCGGGCAAAGGCTGTTGTCCGCAAAATTGCCCAGGCCCGCTGGCAAGATGGCCAGTTGGTTGACAGTGGGCTGACGCTGGAGGATTTGGAGGTGGTGGCGGACGCTTTTGTGGAGGTCTGGCGGGAATCCAACCACGAGCGCATTCCTTATCCCAGTTTCACCCCTGCCCCCTCGCTGCCTGAGACTCCTTCTGCTCAGGCCCAGATCCCGGTGTTGATGAGCCCCTCTACGGGATCCCCTTAGCCAGGTGACCTCTCCCGTTCGCGTCAGTGAGACGGAGTCCTCAGAAGCTAAGTAGGTGGAGAAAGGTCTAGCCCTGCGGCTCATCGATCAGTACGATAGGGGATCGTTCTGTGGATCCAATGTGAACCAAGGCAGTCCTGGGATCTGCAGCCCTGGGCTGAGAGTCTTTGTTTCATTGTTTTTGGATGGCCTGCTGTTCGCGTCAGCGGGACTGAGTCTTTATGCCTTATGCAGCTCCTGCTTCATCCACCCATCCCCCTGTAGTCCCTCTTCAGATCCCGCCTTTGTCTTGCCCCAGCCCTGTGCAACTTTCGCTGGTCATTCCCACCTACAACGAAGCCTCTAGCATTGGCAGCTTGGTCAGACAATTGTGCGCCCACCTCGACACGATTCTACCGGGGGCCTATGAGCTGATTGTGGTGGATGACAACAGCCCGGATCACACCGCCAAGTTGGCCCAGGAGCTGCAGGAGGAGTTTCCCCAACTCAGCGTTATCTGCCGGCAGCGGGAACGGGGCCTGGCTACAGCAGTGGTGCGAGGATGGCAGGCTGCCCGCGGAGAGGTGCTGGGGGTTATGGATGGGGATTTGCAGCATCCGCCGGAGATCATCCTCAAATTGTGGCTGCTCATCCAGAAGGGGGCAGATCTGGCGGTGGGCAGCCGCTATGCGGAGTCGGGGGGGGTGAGCCACTGGAGCTTGGGCCGACGCATCGTCTCCCGTGGGGCCCAATGGATCGGGTTGGCTCTGCTGCCAGGGATCTTCAGCCGTGTTTCCGATCCGTTGAGCGGACTGTTCCTGGTCAGACGCCAAGCCATTGCCGGGATCCCGCTCAACCCCAAGGGTTACAAGCTGCTGATCGAGGTGCTGGCGCGGGGCCGGGTGAAAACCATTGCTGAAGTCGGCTACATCTTTCAGGAGCGCCAAAACGGGGAGAGCAAAATCCAACTGCAAACTTGTCTCCAATATCTCCACCACCTGATGGTGCTGCGCTTTTCGCTAGGGCAGGTGGGATCCTTTTTGCGCTTCAGCACGGTTGGCCTATCCGGCACCTTGGTGGACATGGCTTTGCTCTATGTTTTGCACGATCCCACCAACTTAGGATGGGATCTCATAACCAGTAAGCTGGTTGCTTCGGAGGTGGCCATTCTCAATAACTTCCTCTGGAACGACCTGTGGACTTTTCGCCATGTGACCCGCTTGCAGCCGGGGCCCTGGAATCGCCTGAAGCGGTTGGCGAAGTTTAACGTTATCTGCTTAATTGGCTTGGTTCTCAACACTTCACTGGTGACCTTGCTGAGCGAGCGCTTGGGCATTCATTATTTGTTGGCCAACTTAATTGCCATCGGTATTGTTGTATTCTGGAACTTCTACCTCAACTCCAAGCTGAGCTGGAGGAGTGCAGAGGTTAAGTCGGACTCTGTGGGTGGCCAGTCTTGAGTATGGCTTTTTCCAGGAAGAGCCAATCCGGAGGTATGGGCATTTCGCTCATTTCCTCACTGTCTGGGCCCCCTTTGGCATCCACCTTCGCCCCTTGTTCCTATGGCTGCGCTAAGTAGAGTTAGGGCGGATCCCCTCTAGGGCGATGATCTCCTGGATGACCGAGCGAACAACGGGAGCAGCCGTCGTCGAGCCGAAGGCATCTTCCCCCTGCGGCTCGTCGATCACCGCCAAGATCACGTAATTGGGGCGAATGGCCGGGAAATAGCCCACAAAACTGGTGATGCGCTTGCCGGGCAAATAGCCCCCCCGTGGCCCGGCTTTCTGGGCAGTGCCGGTTTTGCCAGCGATCTCATACCCCTCGATCTTGGCCGATTGCCCCGTGCCAAAGTCCACCACATCCCGCATTTGGATACGCACTGCCAGCGTGGCTTGCTCGGATAGTACCCGCACCGGCTGCGGCTGCGGGGATCCCCAAACCAGAGTATCCGTATCCTTTTCCACCAAGCCTCGCACCACATGGGGCTGTACTTTCAGTCCGCCATTGGCAATGATGCAGTGCATGGCAGCCAACTGTAGAGGAGTGAGGGCCAGCCCCTGGCCGAAAGCGACAGTGGCCCGCTCCACCGGCACCGTAACAAACTGTCGCAGCGGTTTCAAACGGCTGGCCGGCTCAAAGGGCAAATCCACGCCACTGCGCTCGTTGAACCCCAGCCGCACCAAGGCATTGTAGTACTGGCGGGGATCCAGCTTGCGCATTAGATGTACCATGCCCACATTGCTGGATTGCCGCAGGATATCCGTGACGCTCATCCAGCCATGGGCCCCTCGCTGGTGGTAGTCGTAATTTTGAATGGGCCACTGACCGATGAGAATCCGACCCTCGTCATAGACCCGTTCATCTGCTGTAAAGGCTCCAGCATCCAACCCAATGGCAATGTTGATGGGCTTGAAGGTGGATCCCGGCTCATACAAATCCGTTACGGCCCAGTTGCGAAAAAGACCGGGGTCATACTCAAAGTAGCGGTTGGGGTCATAGGTGGGCTCGCTCACCAGAGCCAAAATCTCCCCCGTGTGGGGCTGCAAGATGATCACCGTACCCCGCAGCGCTCGAAACCGTTGCAGTTGGGCTTTCAGGGCAGCGCGGGCAGCTCTTTGCAGGCGCATATCTAGGGTAAGTTGCAGCACCGTCTCGCCAGATTGCAGCAGCCCTTCCGGCACCTCGGCAGCCAACAGTCGTCCGTAGCCATCGCGAGGAATAGTAACAGGCTGAACAGTACGCTCCAGCAGCTCTTGTCGGGAATATTCGACTCCCGCTTGGCCCTGATGATCCAGATCCACATAGCCCACCACCTCAGCGGCCATCTCTTTTTGGGGGTAAACGCGTTGCCGCTCGCTCACCAGCTCCAGGCCATCCAGATGCAGAGCCTGAATTTGATCTGCCACCTCCTGGGATACCCAGCGCTCCACCCGCACTGCCTGATTGGCCGATAGCCGCTGCGCCAGTTGCTCTACTGGACGCCGCAACAGGGGAGCAAGAGCGGTGGCCATTTCCTCTGGAGTGCGTTTGCCAAAGAGGCGGGGATGGGCCCAGAGAGTATAGACGGGGCGATCTACGGCCAGCAATTCTGCCTGCTGCTTGGCAATAGAATGACGATCCACAATTGAGCGACGAGGAATGAAAGGTCTTAGCTGGGCTCTCTGCTGGGCCTCGGCTCGCTGCTGCAATAGGGGTGCCTGTTGATGTTGCAAATAAACCAGACGTGCTCCTGTTACAAATAGGGCGATGATCAAAGCCAGTCCGGTCATGCCGGCGCGAAAGTCAAGCTGGCGGGCCGTCGGGATCCGATCCCCCAAGAGCCATCCCAGCGTTGTTCCCCACTGCCTAGAGCTTCGCGGTGAAGGGATCCAAGAACCTCTGCGTCGGCGCCGTTGAGCAAGTTGCCGGCCATTTTGCCTTGTCTCCAGAGATTTCGGCACAGGCCGCCCTACCCTAGCCCTAGGTCTGCCTTCCATTGCAATCCTCACATAAGCACCACCGCTAGTTTGGCGCTCATCCCACTGTTATGCCACCCCACAGCTTCTGGGAAAGACCTTGGGATCCCGAAAAGCAGCCAGGACATTTTAGAGGTATTGGAGATAACATAATACCTCAGAACATGAATTAGGTGCGGGCAAGTCCTCAGACTTTTCGCACTTGGATCCACAGTTTTAAATCACATTCAAAAGAAACTGGGAGGACATGAAAAACCCAACTCACTTGCGTACATTCAACAGCTCAAACCTTTAACTTGCTTGATTTAAAACCTCTTCCTGGCGCTTTGTGATGACAGTGAATCAGAGGCGCGGGCAGAGGCCGAGAAGCTGGGTCAATTTTTGGGGTGTCCGGTCATTTTTTTGCGGGAAACAAAGTCATAGTGCTAGAGGGACGTAGCCCCGAGAGGTATTCAAGGTAAGTTAGATCTGTCCATCTGCCCATAGGGATCCCCTCCATTGCCTAGAGCGGTTTGGCTAATCCTGGGGTTGGGCTTGTTCATGCGGGGCCTGGTGGCTGCCCTTTTGCCGCCGGGCTTTGACGAAGCCTACTACTACCTCTACACCCGCCATCTGGATTGGAGCTATTTTGACCATCCGCCGCTGGTGGCCTGGACAACGGGCTTGGGGCCTGCCTTGACCGGTCAGGTGTCGGCTTTTTCTATTCGACTGGGATCCCTGCTGCTCTATTCTGGCTCTTCCCTACTCCTTTACTACACCGGAGCACGCCTTTTCTCTGATCAGGCAGGACTGATCAGCTTGGCGGCCATCAGCATCGCGCCGATCCTTTGGATTGGGTTTGGGGTGCTGACCTTGCCGGATAGCCCGCTGATCTTTTTTACGGCAGCAACCTTGTGGGTGGCCGCTCAGGAGTTTTTTCCGGCTCCTTTGGGGCAGGGGAAATTGGGAGTCTATGGGGCGGCTCGCTATCGGCCAGGGCCTAGGCTAGCGCTCATAGGTCTCTTGGTGGGGCTGGCCTGCTTGGGGAAGTACCACGGCTTGGCTTTGGGGTTCGGCCTGGTACTCTTTTGTCTGCTCAGCCCAGTTCATCGCTGTGCCTTGAGGTCGGGCTGGACGGTGCTGGCGGTGCTGGGTTTTGTGCTGGCCTTCAGCCCGGTGCTGATCTGGAACGCCCAGCAGGATTGGGTCTCCTTTCACTTTCAGGCGGGGCGGGCGGTGCCGGAGGCAGGGTATCAACTGCAAGCGCTGGGGCTGACGATCCTTTCTGAAATCTTTTACCTGTTCCCCAGCTTGGGGATCCCTTTGGGGTGGGCGAGTTTGGCAGGGACGGGTCGGGTGGCCCTGCAGATTCTCCGCGGGATGCGGCTGACGGATGAAGAGCTCAAGCACCTTTTGATCCTGGCCTGTGGATTACCGCTGGTGTTGGCCTTTACCTTGATGGGAGGCTACCGGCCCATCTTGCCCACCTGGCCCATGCCGGGGTTTTGGGTGCTGACGCTGCTGCTGGGATCCTTCTGGGAACGGTGGCCGGGAGCGAAGCGAACCTTAGTGGGGACGGCAGTGATGGTGAGTTTGGTGGTGGGGGTGGGGCTGGCCCATGTGCGCTATGGCCTGCTGCAGGCTCCTGGCGGGCTGGGCCTGTGGCCCGTGGAGCAGGATCCCTCTACTCAGCTCATTGAAATTGAGCAGTTGCGGCAGCGGTTTCGGACGGATCCCCGCCTGGCTCAGGCCCTTGAGGAGGCAGAGTTCGTTTTTACCAATGTCTATTTTTTGGGCGGTCAGATCGCCATGGCCCTGGCTCCGCTGACGGACAAGCCTCTGACCTGCCTGGATGCAGATTTGCGGGGCTTTGCCTTTTGGTCGCAGCCGCAGGATTGGCTGGGGCAGGATGGGCTGCTCATCACTTCCAAGTTGTTCCAGCCGAGGGCAGGGATCCCAGCCACCTATGGCGACTACTTTGCCCAAATCGAGCCTGTGGCCGAGGTTCCCCTGGTGCGGGCAGGGGCGGTGGCGCAGACCTTTCAAGTGTACCTGGCTCGACAGATGGGCAAACCCTATCCCCGTCCTTATTCCCGCCTGCAATAACAGCCAAGGATATCCTTACCCTGTCCTCAAGCAGATTTTTCTGACTTCACGTAAGGTCTGTAGCTGTGTGGGTTCCTAATCCGCCCAGCGAATGCATCTGTTTAGACTTTTGGATATCTTCCATGGGATGTCAGCAGACCAAAGGCTGGGGATTTGATGGATTTTATACTTATCAATTGTGCTTAGCAACTTATATGGGTATCGCCAGATACAGTATGGCTTTTCCTCATGCTGCAAGGTTATGAGCAGTGTCCTGATCCACTACTTGCGATATGGACTTCATCATGGATAGATTTCGTGTTTTCTCTCGCCGTAGAGCCATCCAGACGCTTGGAGCTGGTGGAGCCTTGCTTGCTGGCTTCTCTCTATTGCGCTCGCCCCACAGCAGGGCTTCCACCAGCACTTCCATACCGGTAGGTTTTCAACTCTCTTGGCTCCACTCAGTTCAGTTTGGGGGCAGTTACATTGCCCAGAGCAAAGGTTACTGGGCTGAACAAGGGCTAGAGGTAACCTTGATGCCCGGTGGCCCTAACGCTCCTGTTGAGCCACCTGTGGTGAGTGGCAGTGCTCTGATGGGTATCTCGGCAGCCGACTACACCGCAGCCGCTGTTTCCCAAGGAGCTCCTTTCAAGATCATTGCGGTAGCAATGCAGAAGAACCCCTTTGCCATAGCCTCGTTGCCGCGCAACCCGGTAAACGAGCCAAGGGATCTGGAGGGCAAGAGGATTGGTATGGCCACCGCCAATACCCCTGTGTTGCAGGCTCTTTGCACCCTTAACAATGTGGACATCAACCGAATTACCATCATCCCTACTCAGTACGATGCAGCTCCGTTGGTGAATGGCGAGGTAGATTGCTTGCTGTGTTGGCTCACGGATTTGCCCGTAGCCATGACTGTGCAGGGGATCGATAACGTCACCATGCTCATGGCTGACTACGGCTATACCGTCCACAGCCAAACCTACATTGTGCTGGCAGAAAGCCTAAAGACTCGCCGGGATCAGGTGATTAAGCTATTGCGGGGAGAGATCAAGGGCTGGCAAGACTACAAAGCTAATACTGATGCAGCAGCGAGATTAACTGTAGAGATGTTCCCCGATGCTGGTCTTGATCTGAAGACTCAACAACTGCAGGCGAGAGAACAACTGAAGCTGATGTTCTCTGATTTGACCGACAAAAATGGCTTCGGCTGGTTTACGGAGGAAACGGTGGCCGCCAATGTAGAAACCCTCGGCCTTTTGGGGAAAGAGGTCAGCCCGGCGCTCTGGGATCGCTCAATCTTAGAAGAAATCTATGCCGGTAAATCTACCCTTTAAGCCTGCCAATCGATCCGTCACCTCTCCTGTCCGGTTCGAGGCTCAACCTCCAGAGGTACGAGTCCTTGGCGCGGCTAAGACTTTTGGCCGCGGCCCAACCCGCGTATCTGCCTTGGCGAATGTCGATCTGCGGCTAGAACCGGGATCCCTGACGGCATTGGTAGGGCCGTCAGGTTGTGGCAAGTCTACCCTGCTGCGGGCTATTGCTGGTTTGGAAACGCTCTCCTGTGGGGAGGTGTTAATTGATGGTCAGCCCCCGCTGGTGGCTCAAAAACGTGGCGAGATCGCGGTAGCCTTTCAGGATCCCTCGCTGCTGCCTTGGCGGACAGTGAGTTCAAACGTGGCTCTGGCTCAAACGCTGGCCCGTCAACCTGTGGATAGGGCTGCAATTCGGGATTTGCTGGCGCGGGTAGGTCTAGAAGGATTTGAACGAGCTAAGCCTGCTGAACTCTCGGGAGGTATGCGGCAGCGGGCGGCTATTGCCCGCTGCCTGATCACTCAGCCTCGGCTATTGCTATTGGATGAGCCTTTTGGAGCAGTGGATGAGTTAACCCGCCGTCGGCTCAATCTGGAGTTGCCCCAACTGTGGGAAGAACGAGGAGCAACGATTCTTTTGGTCACTCACTCCATTGAAGAGGCTGTGCTGCTGGCTGATGAAATTGTGGTCATGAGTGCGCGGCCAGGTCGAATTGTAGCTCACATTCCAGTGAAGCTCCCCCGTCCCCGCCAGCCTCAGGTGATGCGCTCTTCTGAGTTTCACCACTTGGTCGTTCAAGTCTTGGAGGCACTGGGCTTGGAGCAGGGAATGCAGAGATGAGGTGGTCATGAACAACCTATGGCTTCGGCAAGCAAGAAGTCTGCCTGGGTGGATAAGCGGCCCGCTCGTCTTCATGGGTTTGTTGTCGATTTGGGAATTGTTTGTGCAGCAGCAGCTCTCGGATCGATATATTCTGGCAGCTCCCAGCCAGATTGCAGAACGCTTGGCCAGTCACCCCGAGTTGTACACTCGGGCGCTACTGGTGACCCTACGCGAGGCAGCCCTAGGTTTTGTCTATGGCAATGGGGTGGCCATCCTATTGGCGTTGCTGGTGGCTCTGTTTCCTGTGAGTGAACGGCTGGTGCAAAACCTAGCTTTGGTGGTGTTTTGCCTACCCATTGTGGCGACAGGCCCGGTGTTACGGGTGATGTTTGGCACCTCAGATGCCCCTCAGATCACGCTGGCAGCGCTGGCGGTCTACTACACCACCTTTGTGCCTTTGGTGGTGGGATTGCGGGCCGTTCCTGCTGCTTGGGGGGATCTGGTAGCAAGTTATGGTCGAGGACGACTGGCCATGTTGCGCTATGTGCGACTGCGTGCTGCAGTGCCCTATTTAGTGGCAGGCTTGCAGGTGGCGGCACCAGCAGCAGTGCTGGGGGCTATGGTAGGAGAGTTTACGGGGGCTGAGCGAGGCATGGGGGTACTGGTGATCCAAGGGATCCGCTCCTTAGACGTTGTAGCCATATGGACAGTAGCCAGCCTGGCGACAGCCGCCTCAATTGCGGTTTATTTTCTGGTCGTGGCTTTCGGGTGGTGGCTCTCTCCGGGGGCTCCACCCCCGCTGCTGACAGCTCGACCGGATCCCAAATCTGCCCACACCAATGGCTGGATGACTCTGGGAATGGGGCTGCTGACAGGGCTATTCATCCTGTTGCTGTGGCAGGTGGGCATGGATTGGCTACATCTAAACCCCTTTTTCGCCAAGCGACCGGGGGATCTCTGGACTTTTTTGGTCACCCACCCTGGGGCTAGAGCCCATCGAGAACAACTGTTGCAGGCGATGGCGGCTACTCTGCAGGTGACAGTGCCTGGGTATTTTGCTGGGTTGGCGGTGGGTATGCTCACGGCTTGTCTGTTTGAATTGTTCCCACTGGTGCAGCGTGCGGCAATGCCGGTGATGATTGCTCTCCGTTCGGTGCCGATCATTGCCACAGCTCCCCTGATCATCATCCTGTTAGGGAGGGGAATGCTCAGCTTGATCACACTGGTAGCAGTGATGACTTTCTTCCCGACGTTGATTGCCTGTGCTCAAGGTTTACGGCAAGTGCCGGGACAGGTGCTCGATGTGTTTGCCAGTTTTGCCTCTCACCGGCTGAGAGTTTTGCTCCTGGCCAGGATCCCAGCAATGCTGCCGGCCTTTTTTGCTGCGGCCAGAATTGCGGTGCCCACAGCAGTTTTGGCGGCAACGGTAGCCGAATGGCTGGCTACAGGTACTGGTGTGGGTAATTTGATGGCTCTCACCTACTCCACCAGCAACTACAGCATGCTGTGGAGTGGAGTGGTGATGCTGACCTTATCATCGGTGGTGGGGTATGGCTTGGTGGCGGCGGTGGAGCGATTGGTACTTTTACAGATGGCACCTGAGCAGGTGGTGTGATGAGTGCCCAACACGTCTCTGGTCTTGAGCAGGTTAAGGCACTCTATGACGATTTGGCAGCCGTGCGAGATTGGGTGCTAGCTGCTCCACCGGCCACTGATGAGGTTTTGATAGCAGCCGCAAGACGGTTTTTATCTTTTGAGGCGCGGTTGTTGGATGGGAAGCGTTTTGAGTCCTGGCTGGAACTCTGGGCTCCAAGGGGGTGGTACTGGATCCCGTTGCGGCAGAATAGCCATCCTGCTCAGGATCAAGCTTTGTTTTTGGACGATCGACGACGCCTACAGGAGCGGGTCGGGCGTATGCAGGATCCTTACGCCTGGGGGATCCAACCTCTGCCGCAGGTGCTGCGGGCCATCACCAACGTGGAAGCCTGGAAAAGCCCGGCAGAGGAGGTGCTGAGCAGCAGTATTCTGACTCTTCATGTTTTTAAGGGGTCAAGCTCAGGGGCTCACCTAGTAGCTGCTCACCAGATTCACCTTTTGTGTCAGCAGCCAGAGGGTTTTCAGATCCTGCGCAAAATCATGCTCATACCAGAATTGGCCCAGGGATCCCCTCATTTGGGCTGGCTTTTGTAGTCGAGAAGCTCTTTGCGGTGGCCGGTTTTGAGAGCATTTGGGTAACTAAGAGGTGGGTAAAGGCAAGAGAAATAGATAGCCAAAGTTGGAGACCCATGGTTCAAAGTCAACACGCTGTTTTAGACTTAGATTTTCTGATCCAACTGGGACAGGTACATCGCTCCCTATACACGGATCCTGAGGTGTTTGCTCTGGAGATGAAGCGTGTTTTTGGCGTCACTTGGGTTTATCTTGCCCATGAAAGCGAGTTCCCTCAGCCGGGATGCTTTCTTCGTCGTCGCTTGGGAACCCGGCCCATTCTCCTGACGCGGGAACGGGATGGGCAAGTCTATGGCCTCTTCAACCGCTGTACTCACCGGGGCACTTTGCTGGTCACTCAGGATAAGGGATCCGCGAAGCACTTGAGTTGCCCTTACCATGGCTGGTGTTTCGCATTGGATGGTCGCCTCAAGAATTTGCCAGTGGCTCAAAGCTACGCCAACCCTGATAAACCGACCTTCAACCTCGGACAATTACAGGTGGAATCTTATCGAGGGTTTGTCTTTGGCACCTTGGCCGCAGAGCCGTTGCCGCTGACAGAATGGCTAGGAGCTGCCCGGCCTTGGCTAGATGAGCATTTGGATCGCCATCCCGGCGGCCAAATTCGCGTGCTGGACTCGCCCATTCATCTGGAATTTAAGGGCAACTGGAAGCTGCTCTGGGATAATGCTGCCGATGGTATCCATGCCACTTTTGCCCATCGTTCCTACAACCTTCTGGGCCATCAAGCCGAAACAGAAACGGTACTAGCCCGTAACCCTGCTAAGACCCCTATGGTTAGCCGTACCCTGGGACACGGTCATTGTGTGGTGGATCAACGTCCTGGCCTTCCCGATGGGCCATGGGCAACCATGCGTCAGTTGCCTACCCGCGAGGCCCTGGAGAGATCCCTGTGTGCTCGAGGAGAAGCTTATGCTGAGCTGCTCAATCTGGCCACGGGCAATATGGTTAACCTCAGCCTCTTCCCCAATCTGATCTTGGTAGGCAACCAATTGATGGTAGTGGAGCCGCTGGCTGTAGATCGCACCCGTATCAGCCTTTACCTGGCTGTAGCTGAAGGGGTTCCCCAAGAGATCAACCTATTGCGACTGAGGGTAGATGAAGATTTTGTGAGCTTTGGTACCCCAGACGATCTGGCCATTTTCGAGCGCATCCAAGAGGGGCTGGAGATCCCAGAGGAGGAATGGCTGGATATCAGTCGGGGCCACCAAGCCGGAGATCAACTGGATCCCTGGGGCAACATCGTCGGATCCATCGCTACCGAAGCTCCGATCCGCGCTTATTGGCAGGAATGGAAACGACTCATGCGCGAGCCAATTCCCTTGCGAGTGCGACGAGCTTCCGAACAACGCCCAGCCAACTTGACCTCACCCCAGCAAAAGGCTGCAGACTTCACCTAAAGTTGGGAAAAACTGTGTACAAAGTTAACTGTTCCTGAGGAGGATCCCAGTCGTGTCCACAAGTCTTACCCCTGCCGAAATTGTCCGCAACTATCACACTCGTCTCTGGGGCAAAGGAGATCTAAGTGCTGTGGAAGCATTCTGGCTACCTACAGCCAAGGTACACATGACTGGATTTAGTGGCAATGGCGTTGAGGTGGTGAGGGCTGATGTAGAGCGATATTTTGGAGCTTTTAGTCAAGTGGAAACCCAAATCAATCATCTGATTGGTGAAAGAGACTGGGTCGTGTTGCATTGGACAACGAGCGGATTTCACGTCGGCACCTACGATAACATTCCGGCCACCCAGAAGCGAATTACCATGACGGGTATAGATCTGTTTCGCTTAGAAGATGGTCGCTTTGCTGAATGTTGGTCAGTTTGGGATGGCATGTCAGTTTATGAACAACTGGGAGTTCTCAGGCTAGATCGACCAGAATCTTTATAATCTTTAAACTAAACTTCTTCTCTGAATAGCTTACTAACTCTACAATCGTCTGAATAAAATTTGGAGTTTGGGCAAAATAAGTTGAGGAAAAATTTAAGGTGAGTTGATTCGTCTTTTTCGACTTCATGAGATTTCTATAGATAAGCAAGACTCCTGTAAAACAAGAGATATGTCTGTATTGACTGTAGTAAGTGTCGCCGGAAAATTGCAATGCTGAAACTCAAGCCTGGTATGAAAGTCTTGGAAGCTGAGCCAATTTCTACATCTCAGTTAGCTTCTCGGATTCGAGAGGAGGGAGTGGCCATTCTACGCAATGTGATTGACAAAGAAACCTGCGCGGCCTTGATAGACATTATTGAACGATTGCGGGCGAAGCCAAGCCCTCACTTTCGCACTCTTTCTCCGCCCACAGAGCCCATTACCCAAAGTGACTTGTTCCGCTGGCAGGAAGATGAAACCCTGGCAAAACTGGTTACAGAGGGGGTTCTGCCTCAACTTGCCGCACACATATTGGACACGAATAAGGTAATTTTATTGGAGGATCAATTTTTCTATTCTGAGCCAGGATGCCAATTTACTAGCCCTTGGCATCAGGATCACTCTTACCATCCTCTCGAACCTTGGTTTCTAACATTCTGGATCCCTCTAGATCCAGTTGACAGCGACCATGGGTTGCGTGCCGTGGTGGGATCCCATCGGGGGCCTCTTTACGCACCGGTGGAATTTTCTGCGGCAGAGGCGACTTTAGCAGGGGACGGGACAAGCCTGAAGGCTGTTCCTGATATTGATGAGCTGGAAGCAGTCGGGTCTAACATCCTTGCCCCTAGCTTTGAGGCAGGAGATGTGATGATTCTACACTCCAAGACTCTTCATGCAGGTGGAAAAGCTTGTCCATCGGTTTTTCGTCGGCTCTCGATTCGCTATGCGCATCCAGAAATACACTACGTTCAACGGGCCTGGCCAATCGCATCCTTCTGGCAGGAACCATAGAAATACCAGCGGGGTTATGACGGCCAAAACCACATGTTGGAATTGGCCGCTACTCAGCCCGACAAATCGCCCCAGACAAGCGGCAGGCTTCCATAGAGTACAGGCAGGGAAATCACATTATTTCGGATGTGTCAGGGCTGAGCCGCAGGTTTTGGTCAAAGAGAGCTGAGGGGTCTGTCTGAGAATTTTGGGCGATCTATTCAGGGCGAACCTAGAGGGGGCGATGTCTGTCGAACCAGCGCATCAGCATTGCAGCCAAGCGTTCGGGGTTGTGGCGCACCAAGCCGGTCTCTGGATCCTCTTGCATGACGTTAGCCAAAACGGCACGGCAGCCCAGGTAAGCCAGTTTGTCGGGATCCAGCACCACAAACTCAGAACCGCTGCGGCGGTAATGCTCCAAAGCGCGCGGGGAGGGTGGCTCCCGCTGCACCAGCACGCCGTCAAATAGGCGCACTCCTGCCACCCGATCCAAAGCCATGACGTGATCCCCAACGGTATAGCCGTCGGTTTCCCCCGGCTCGGTCATGATGTTGCAGACGTAGATGTGGGGGGCCATATTTTTGGCCAGAGCTTCCACAATTTCCGGTACCAACAGGTTAGGGATGATGCTGGTGTAGAGGCTACCCGGCCCCAGCACCACAAACTCTGCCGCCTCAATAGCCTCGATGACTTCCGGTAGGGCGGGAGGGTTGGGGGGGTCACAGCCGATTCGGCAAATGCGTCCTCCGGCTTTGGCAATGTTGGACTCTCCCACCACGCGGCGGCCATCGCTCAGCTCCGCCCAAAGGGTGACATCCGCCAGGGTGGCCGGCAGCACCCGCCCCTGAATGGCCAAGACTTGTGAGGTGGCAGTGATGGCCCGAATCAAGTCGCCGCCGGTTACCGCGGTGAGGGCAGTGATGAACAGGTTGCCGAAGCTGTGGCCGCTTAGCCCTTCCCCCGACTGGAAGCGATATTGAAACAGCTCGGTGAGCAGCTTTTCCTCGTTGGCCAGAGCAGTCAGACAGTTGCGGATATCGCCGGGGGGCAAAACGCCGATCTCCCGCCGCAGACGCCCTGAGGATCCCCCGTCATCGGCCACCGTGACAATTGCTGTGATGTTGGAGCTGTAGCGCTTCAGACCCCGCAGCAGGTTGGAGAGGCCGGTGCCGCCCCCCAGTACCACAATGCGGGGACCACGGCTGAGACGCCGCCGCGACAACAGCTTATCCACCAGCGCTTCATCTCCCTCGGGGATCAGCACATCCTCGATGGAGCGCATGGCGCTGCGAAACCCCAGCACCACCATCACCAGCCCGATCCCGGTCACCAGGGGGCCACTGATGTTGTTCGGGATCCAAGTGGTAATCAAGCGCAGGGTGATGTCGATCAGCCGTTTTAAGCGAAAGATGGGGGTCAACTCCGTCCAGATGGCGATGCCCAGCACCATCAGCAGCACGCCCCCAACCGCCAGGCTCAGCCAGCGTTTGACAGCCAAACCGGGAAAGAGCCATTTCCAGCCACTTCCCGACCAAGCAGCCTTGCGGCGACGAATGCCCCAAACAGGGGACTTGTTGCTGGGCAGGGGCTTAGCCATGGGAAGGTGCAGGAACGCCGGCCAAAGGGATCCTAACCTGTTGCTGCGCAACGCCAACTTCGCCGGGCACCGGGCCAAAGCGGGCTTCCAGCTCCCGCTGAGAGTCGAGCAGATGGCGATGCTGAACCTGAACATTCAGGTCGGGAAGGGCGTGGTTGCCGGCAGGGACAGTCCAAGGCTGCAGATCCTGGGCCAGGCGCTCCACCAGAGCCACCGAGCGGTGCTGGCCGCCGGTACAGCCGATGGCCAAAGTCAGGTGGGGGCGACGTTCTGCGCGATAGTGGGGCCAAAACGCTTTGATCAGGGACAAGATGTGCTGGTAGGTGGATTGTGTAATGGGATCCGCAAACAAGAACTCCTGCAGCAGGGGATCCTGCCCGGTAAGGCGGCGCAGATGGGGCTGAAAGAAGGGGTTGGGCAAAAAGCGCACATCAAATAGCAAGTTGGCATCGGGGGGAACGCCGTACTTGAAACCGAAGCTGACCAACCTTAGGTTGAGGGGCTGGGGGATCCCTTGCACCAGAGCTTGCAATTGCTGCCGCAGTTGCTGGGCATTGAGGTCGGAGGTATCCAACCAGTGGGTGCAGCGTTCCCGCACCGGGGCCAGAGCCAGCCGCTCTTGCTCAATGGCCTCCCACAAACCGGCAGCTTCCCCGTAGGGATGGGGACGGCGGTGGGCGCTGAGACGGTTGAGCAACACTGGGGAGCGGGCCTCCAAGAATAGGAAAGGGATCCCTTGCGATTGCACCCAAGCAGCCAGGGTGGGAACTTGATCCCGGTACTCCTGGGCGTGGAGATTCAAGCTGATGGCCAAAGCAGCGTGATGGGTCCGCATCGCCTCAACCAAGGGGATCACCTGGGCAGGCGGGATCCCTTCTAGGCTGGTGTACCCCAGTTGTTCCAACTGCTGGATGGCCAAAGTTTTCCCGGATCCCGTCAGGCCGGCAATGACCAGAACGGGGGGCGCGACTGACATGGGTTTATCCTGCATGGAGCTTATTCTAGGGCGAGAGGCGGCCAAAACAAGCGCCGGAAGAATGGGGGGCTCAGCCACGCGGGGCGCCTAGAAACCATCATCTCAGGCCGGCGAGGCTTTTGTAGCTTTTTTATCCATTTTCTCATCCGGTGCCGCCGGTCTCAGGAGGGGAGCGCTGGGGCAGAGATCCGCCAAAAAACATTGCTGGCACAGAGGCTTGCGGGCAGTGCAGACGGCCCGTCCGTGGTCGATCAGACGGATAGACCAGTTCTCCCAATCCGCCTGCGGCAACAACTGCATCAGATCCTTTTCGATGCGCACGGGATCCTCGTGCTCAGTGAGGCCGAGGCGGCGGCTGAGGCGCTTAACATGGGTATCGACGGTAACCCCGGCATGGATGCCAAAAGCATGAGCCAACACCACATTGGCCGTCTTGCGGGCTACGCCGGGTAGGGTGAGCAGCTCCGGCATGGTGCGGGGCACTTGGCCACCGAAATGGCTTAAGATCCTGCGGCAGGCTTCCTGAATGTGCTTGGCCTTGTTGCGATAGAAGCCGGTGGAATGGATGAGAGCCTCGATCTCCTCTCGCGGCGCTGTCGCCAGGGCCTGGGCATCCGGGAAGCGACGAAACAGCTCCGGCGTCACCTGATTCACCCGCTCATCCGTACACTGAGCCGAGAGGATGGTTGCCACCAAGAGCTGCAGCGGCGTCTGGTAGTGGAGGGCACAGGTGGAGTTGGGGTAGTGGCGCTTCAGCCGGAGCAGGATCTCCAAAGCTCGCTGGCGCAAGGCCCGTTTGCTGGCCATCTTCCCCTAGCCCGACCCGGTGACAATGGCGAGGGTGTCTTTGAAGAGCAGCACCACCCCCAATCCCAGCAACAACACCAAGCCCGTCTGCATCACCCGCTCCTCCAGATGCTTGGGCAGCCGTTTGCCGCGAATCGCCTCCAGGATCAAAAAGGCAATGTGTCCCCCGTCCAAGGCGGGCAGGGGCAACAGGTTGAGAAAGGCCAGGTTAATGCTAATCAAAGCGGTGAAATTAAACAGGCTGGCGGCGTCATCGCGGGCCAGATCCGCCCCAATCTTGACGATCCCCACCGGGCCGGAGACCTGAGCAGCCGTGCTTTGGAAATTCTGCAGCAACTGCCGCAAGCCGTTCAGATTGAGCATCACCACCCGCTGGTAGGCATTTCCCGCCTCCGTGAGGATCTCAGCCACACTCTGAGGGGGACGCAAGGTCACCTCCTGGTGGGGGGCCAAGGTCACTCCAATGGCCACCGTCTCTCCCCGCACCTCTGGGATCACCGTCAATTGCAGGGGATCCCCTTCCCCGCGCTGCACCTCCAGGGGAATGGGCCGGTTCTCGCTGCTGCGGATCAGCACCTGAAAATCGTTCAGAGCTGCCAAGGCCGCCGTCTCGTCGGCAATCCCCCTGTAATCGCGATCGGCCGCCTGCAACACCACATCCCCTGCCTTCAGGCCGGCCCGCTCCGCCGGGCTATCGGGCATCACCTGAGGGATGAGAATGCCGGGATGGAGGCGCGTTACCGAGGGGATCCCCACCGAGGCGAACATCAACACCAGCACCAGATAGGCGAAGAGCAGGTTGGCCATCACCCCCGCACTCATCACCACCAGGCGATCCAACACGGGGCGGTTTTTCAGCAGATCCGGGTCGTCGGGCGGGTAGGGGGAATGTTCATCCTCGTCAGGAAAGCCCACGTAGCCCCCCAGCGGCAGGGCGCGAATGGCGTACTCCGTCTCCTTGCCCTGGTATCGCCACAGCACTGGGCCAAACCCCAGCGAGAAGCGGTTGACGTGGATCCCTTGGAGTTTGGCTGCCGCAAAATGGCCTGCCTCGTGCACCAGGATCAGCAGGGCGAGAATGGCAATGGAGAGGAGAACAGACATGCGCTAGCTCTGAAAGATGCACAGAAGCAAGGAAGTGGGGAGCAGAGAGCCGCCCGAGATGGCTGGAGACTATCGATCAAGGCACACAATTGAACACTTGAGTAAAGAATCCCAAAGGAATCTCACAAAAACCCACAGCAGAAGAGGGAGCCTCTCAGAATACCTGCTCCACCTCCAAAATGTCGGGAATGCTCTCCCGCAACTTGCGCTCAATGCCCATCTTCAGAGTCAGGGTTGAGCTGGGGCAGGCTCCACAGGCCCCCTGCAGGCGCAGCTTGACCACCGGGCCATCGATTTCCACCAATTCCACATTGCCCCCATCGGCCATCAAGTAAGGACGCAGCTCGTCCAGGACTTTCTCGACGTTCTCGGTATTGAGTTCCAGTGCTTGTGCCATGGTTGCTTTTAGCCTCGTTGAGATTTGGATTGTAGCGGTTTCTGATACATTCACGCTGAACTCTCCTGAACATGGTTCAGGAAAGAAGCGATCGCATCCTGCCTATCTCTGAGCAGGA
>NZ_JANSIG010000027.1:0-32670 GCF_047461975.1 Synechococcus sp. R55.3
ATCTAAAAAAACCAACTTCATCCTCTTTCCTCTATAAATTACTCTCTCTATCCTAACATAAGATCAACACGACCTAGGACAAAGCGTTGAATGCGGAGGGCCAGAAGGCTTTTCTAAGGACTCCGTCTCGCCGGCGCGATCAGTAGCCCAGACGTCTCATCCTAGCCTGAAACAACTATAAAACTATTAAAGATCTATAAAGTTAAAGATCGCAACGCAAAATTCCAGATCCGCCAGATCCGCAATCCGCCCTGCGTCAACTCAAGATGGCCCCCTGTCGGCGGGCAAACTTCCGCAGCTTCTCGTCCATCCGCGCCCCCCGTAGATCCGCTTTGCAAAAGTTGGTAAAGCGCTTGCTCTTTTCTTCTGGGTATCGAGCCAAACGAACCCCACCGGCCATCGACCAGATCACCGAGCTGGCCACCACCAAGGCGATCCCAGCCGCTCCTAACGCATAAACCAAATTGCCCGTGGTCAGGCGGACAAGCAAAAAGGCCAGGATCCCTGAGCCCAGCAGCCCCCCCAAGCCTGTCAGGATCCCTCCCAACGTCTTGGCCGATCCAGACAGTTGGATCAAAACCCGCAGCCAGTAGGGTTGAGGGGTGTTGAAGAGGATGCCGCGCAGATCCGCCCCCTGCAAGTTGGCCCCTGAGAAATCGGCCCCCCGCAGATCGGCCCGGCGCAAATCATAGCCGGCCAAGTTTTGGTTGGCAAAGGACTTTCCCCGCAGATCCGCTCCCGCCATGGAAGGGATCCGCGGTGGGGTGGCCGGCTTGATCCGTCCGCCGCCTGTGATGCTACTGGCTCGGCCCAGTTGGGTGAAACCGGTGGTGCTCCCCCACTCAGAGGGGATGGATACCGGGCTGCTGGCTGTCATTCCCCCTGCGGTGGACGGAGGGAGGGGTGTGGGCACGAAACCGCCTGAGCGGCGCTTGGCCCAGTAGCCGGAGATCACCGATGTGCTGGGATTGGCAGACAGGGGAGAGCTGGGCAACACAATCGGCTGAGAGATCGGGCCGCCTGCCTCTTCCACCGGGATCCCTTGCAACGCCCGCAAGACCTCGGTGGCGGTGGCAAAGCGCTGGTTGATGGCCGGCTGCAACATGCGGTGCAGAATGGCGTCGAATTCCGGGCTGAGCTGCAGGCAATCCGACCAATCCCACTGTCCCGTTTCATGGTTATAAAACTTGGCCGGAGATTCCAACGTCATCAAGTTGATGCAGGTGGCAGCCAAGGCATAGAGATCGCTAGAGGGACCGACCGCCTGGCCGGCTACTTGCTCCGGGGGAGAAAAGCCAAGGGAGCGGATTGCTGTCACTTCTGCCGCCTGCTCCTGGGCTGGCCCCAGTTCCTTTACGGCCCCAAAGTCGATCAGCACCAGCCGCTGATCCTCTTTGCGGCGAATGAGGTTGGCAGGTTTAATGTCTCGGTGAACCGTGTTTTGGCTGTGGACATAGCTGAGGATCAGCAGCACCTCCTGCATCACCTGCCGGGTTTGTTCTTCGGAAAAGGGCCCATTGCGACGCATTTCTTGGGAGAGGGTGGTGCCCTGGATAAATTCCTGCACCAAGTAGAACTTGCCGCCTTCCTGAAAGTGGGCGTAGAGCTTGGGGATCTGCGAATGTTCGCCCAGGCGCTCCAACACTTGGGCCTCGCGATTGAAGAGCTCCTCCGCCAGCTTGGCCAGTTGCGGGGATCCCTCGACCGGGCGCAACTGCTTGATCACCCGCCAAGGTTTGGAGGGCATGTCCTCATCCCGCGCCAAAAAGGTAGAGCCAAATCCCCCCTGGCCGATGCGCTTGAAGGCCCGGTAGCGATTGCGCAGCAGGAGGGGATGGCCACAAGAGGCACAGGTAGAAGCGTCCGCCGGGTTTTCCGGGTGCAAACAGGCAGGGTTAAGGCAGTAGCAGTTGGGCATACCAGTTTGGGGTTACCGGCTGGCGATCCGGACAACCGAGACGGAGCCAAGAAGTCGGCAGGCAAGTTGTGAGAGATACATACAGGTTAGACCAAGAAGAAACAAATCTTGCACAACTGCCTCAGATAGGCTGATCTTAGCGTCTGCCCGCCCTGAGGTTAATCGGACAAATCGCTTAGGTTTTCGGCGGATGGGGTTTGGTGGAACAGAGGAGAACAACAAGGGCTGGACTGCCCTGCAGAGGGAAAACTTAGAATTGATGAATACAGCCATCTTCGCCTGTCATGTTTCCAGCGCTTTCCGGTGCCGCCATTCGGCAAACTTTTCTGGACTTCTACGCTCAGCGGGGCCACCAGGTGTTGCCCAGCGCCTCCTTGGTGCCGGAAGATCCGACGGTGCTGCTGACCATTGCCGGCATGTTGCCCTTTAAGCCCATTTTCCTGGGGCAACGGGATCCGGAGTACCCACGGGTTACAACGGCCCAGAAATGTGTGCGCACCAACGACATCGAGAATGTGGGCCGAACGGCGCGCCACCACACCTTCTTCGAGATGCTGGGCAACTTCAGCTTTGGCGACTACTTCAAAAAGGAGGCCATTGCCTGGGCCTGGGAGCTGGTGACGGAGGTGTTCGGCCTGCCCCCGGAACGGCTGGTGGTGAGCGTCTTTCGCGAAGATGAGGAGGCTTTTGCCCTCTGGCGAGATGAGATAGGGATCCCGGCCCACCGCATCCAGCGCATGGGAGAGGCGGATAATTTCTGGGCTGCCGGCCCCACTGGCCCCTGTGGCCCTTGTTCTGAGATCTACTACGACTTCAAGCCAGAGCTGGGGGATGAGCGGATCGATTTGGAGGATGACTCCCGCTTTCTGGAGATCTACAACCTGGTGTTCATGGAGCTGAACCGGGATAGCGAAGGTCACCTGATGCCGCTGGCCAAGCAAAACATCGACACCGGCCTGGGGTTGGAGCGGTTGGCCCAAGTGTTGCAGGGGGTGCCCAACAACTACGAGACGGACTTGATCTTTCCCATCATTCAAACGGCGGCTGGGATCGCCGGGCTGAACTACTCCAAGGCCGACCCGGAGCAGCAGATCTCTCTGAAGGTGATCGGGGATCACGCGCGGGCAGTGATGCACTTGATTGCCGATGGGGTGCTCCCTTCCAATGTGGATCGGGGCTATGTGCTGCGGCGGCTGATCCGGCGAATGGTGCGCCACGGGCGATTGCTGGGGATTGGCGAGCCCTTCACCATCCCGGTAATCGAGACCGCGATTCAGTTGGCCGAGGCTGCCTATCCTCAGGTGCGGGAGCGAGAAACCCTGATCAAGACCGAGCTGCAACGGGAGGAAGAGCAGTTTCTCAAAACCCTGGAGCGGGGGGAACGGCTACTGCTGGATTTGTTTACTGCCGTCGAATCTTCCCGCCGTGACAGCAGCTCGCCAAAGCAGATCTCCGGCGCCGACGCCTTCAAGCTCTTCGATACCTACGGTTTTCCGCTGGAGCTGACCCAAGAAATCGCCCAAGAACACGGCTTCAGTGTGGATCTGGAGGGCTTTGAACAAGAAATGGAGAAACAGCGGCAGCGGGCCCGCGCCGCCCACCAAACCATCGACCTCACAGCCCAGGGATCCCTGGACGAGTTGGCGGATTTCCTCAGCCAAACGGAGTTTTTGGGATACAGCCAATCTTCCGCCCGCGGCGTGGTCGAGGCCCTGTTGGTCGAGGGGAAATCGGTGCCCCAAGTGGAGGCAGGGCAAGCGGTGCAGATCGTTTTGGATCGCACGCCCTTCTACGCCGAGTCCGGCGGGCAAATTGGCGACCGGGGCTACCTCTCCGGGGATGGCCTGCTGGTGCGGATTGAAGATGTGCAAAAGCAAGGGGATCTGTTCGTTCACTTTGGCCATGTGGAACGTGGGATCCTGCGGGTGGGGGATCCCGTCCAAGCCCAAATCGACCTGGCCTGTCGGCGGCGCGCCCAAGCTCACCACACCGCCACCCACCTGCTGCAGGCGGCCCTGAAAAGAATTGTCGATCCCTCGATTGGTCAGGCGGGATCCCTGGTGGCCTTTGACCGGCTGCGCTTTGATTTCACCCTATCCCGGCCAGTCACCCCTGAGGAGCTGGAACAGATCGAGAACTTGGTGAACACCTGGATCGCCGAGGCCCATGCTGCTCAGGTGGCGATCATGCCCCTGGCCGAAGCCAAAGCCAGAGGTGCCGTGGCCATGTTCGGGGAAAAATACGGCGCCGAGGTGCGGGTAATCGACTTTCCGGGGGTGTCGATGGAGCTGTGCGGTGGCACCCATGTCAACAACACCGCTGAGATTGGCCTGTTCAAGATCATCGCCGAGACTGGAGTGGCTGCCGGGATCCGCCGCATCGAGGCCGTGGCCGGGCCGGCTGTGCTGGAATACCTGAACGAACGGGACAGGGTGGTGCGGGAGCTGAGCGCCCAATTCAAAGCCAAGCCCCAGGAACTGCCGGAGCGGGTTGCCGCCCTACAGGCGGAGCTGAAAGCTGCTCAGAAGGAGCTGGAGGAGGTGCGCAGCCAGTTGACCTTGCTACAGGCCGAAGGTCTGCTGGCCCAGGCGGTTGCCGTCGGAGATCTCAAGGTGCTGGTGGCCGAGCTGGGATCCACCACCCCTGAGGCCCTCAAAACCGCTGCCGAGCATCTGCTCCACAAGCTGGGGGAAGGGGCAGTGGTGCTGGGATCGGTGCCGGAAGCCGGCAAGGTCAGCCTGGTGGCTGCCTTTAGCCCTGCTGTGCAGCAACTTGGCCTGAAGGCGGGATCCTTCATCGGCGAGATTGCCAAACTCACCGGAGGGGGCGGCGGCGGACGGCCCAACTTGGCCCAAGCTGGGGGCAAACAGCCGGAGAAATTGGCAGAGGCTTTGCAGGTGGCCCGGGAGCGGTTGCAAGCGGAGCTGATCTCGCGCTAGGGGAGCGAAGCCCTTTTGAGCACCAACAGGCCGTCCATCAGCCACTACAGTCTGTTCAGTTTAGGGTGAGACACTCGGGCTATAGAGAGAAGCCTTCTGGCCGCGTATGGGGTTATGGGTTTAGTGTCCTAGTTTGAATCGAAATGACTATAAATCTTCGGCCAGTGGGGTTTCCGACATGTCTTCCAGGCTCAGTTGCACCTGCCGCTGCAGCGCCTGAATCGCTTGGTATTCCTGCTGGATGCTGGCCTGGTACTGGGCGGCCAGGGCAGTGTTGCCTTCGGAAAAGGCTTGATCCCACAGTTGGGTCCAGTAGCGGTAGCGCTTCTGGCGAATTTCCAGCTCCATGTTGGCAATGGCGGCCCGCACCACCATCCGTGGACGCATCAGGGCTACGCGGGTATTTTCGTCCAACCAGAGCAGATGGCTGAGGCGCTCGTTGAGCTGCTCATCTTGGGCACAGAGGGTGCGCAAAGCCGTCAGCAAAGTCTCTCCCCGGTCTTCCAGCTCCGGCTGAGCCGAGATCAGCTCCAAGATCCGCTGCCACAACTCGCGGTGGGGGCGAAAGCTAAATTGCAGCTCCCGCTCCAGCAAAGTTTGCCGAATTTCGCGGCGATACTCGCCAAAATGCAGAAAAATCTGCAAAAGATGGGACTCCGACTGCAAGAGTTTGGATCCCTTATTGAGGGAAGGTTGCCGGGGTTTGGCCCAGCGGTACTGCCGCACCGCTCGGCGCAGGTCTTCTTCCAAGTCTCGACTGAGGCGACCGTTGCCGCGGCTGAGCAATTCTGCCACTTTGTGCAAATACAAAGAGCGCCACTGTCCACCCAAACCGGCCAGCAGTTGCACAAGGGCTTGACGGGCCTGTTGAAAATCGGTGGCCCGGCTCAGATCCCGACCGGCCAACACCTGTTCAATTCGCCAATCCAGCCACAGGGGAGCTTGCTCGATCAGGGTTTGCAGTTCAGAAACCGCTCGCGTCGGCGGGGCCGAGCTCTTGTACTCCCGCAAAAACTCGTCAGCATCTTTGCCCTCAGGAAGGGTGAGAATGCGCAGCTCAATTTCTCCGCGCCGCGCTTGTTCTTCAACGGCTTCAATGGCTCGGTTGGCGGCGTTCAAACCGGCCCGATCCGCATCAAAATTGAGGATCAGCCGCTTCGATTGGGTGTAGCGCAGCAGGATCTTCACCTGGTGGGGCGTCAAAGCGGTGCCCATAGCGGCTACGGCATAGGCAACCCCCGCCTGATGCAGGGCGATGACATCGAAGTAGCCTTCCACCACCAGGACTTGATCGGCCTTGGCAATGGCATCGCGGGCAAAGTTGAGGCCATAGACCACCTGGCTTTTGTTGAAGAGCTCTGTTTCTGGAGAGTTGAGGTACTTGGGCTGTCCTGACTCCCCCAAGGCTCTGCCGGCAAACCCGATCACCCGCCCCTGCACATCGAAAATGGGCAGCATGATCCGGTTGCGAAAGCGGTCGTAGTGGCCGGATCCCTGCTGGCGGGGAACCAGCAATCCAGCCTCTTCTAAAAGTTTGACCGGTTGGCGCTTGTGGTTGACCAAGTATTCGTAGAGAGATTGCCAGCCGGGGGGAGCAAAGCCGATTTGAAATTTTTGCAAAGTTTCTTCGCTCAGGTGGCGGCTGTGCAGGTACTGGCGGGCGGCGGATCCTAGCTGGGATCGGAGGGCATGCCGATAAAAATCGGCAGCCATGGCCAAAATCTCCAGCAGCTTTTCCCGGTGGGAGAGCTCCCGCTCATCAAGGGATCCCAAGGGCTGCGCCTCGGGATTGCGGGTGGGCAGAGGTATGTGGTATCGCCGCGCCAAGTGGCGCACGGCCTCAGCAAAGGAGAGATGCTCGGTCTGCATGACAAAGCGCAGCACATCTCCCCCTGCCCCGCAGGAGAAGCACTTGTAGATCTGCTTGCTGGGGCTGACCTGAAAACTGGGTTTGTGGTCGTTGTGGAAAGGGCAAAGCCCAACGAAGTTCTTTCCCTGCTTGCGCAGCACCACTTTTTCGGCCACCACTTCCACGAGGTCGGCCTTTTGGCGCACCAACTGAATGAAATCGGGGGGCAGACCGCTCATGGCTTCGGGGGAGCCTGACCTTATAGTAGCCGGGGGAAACTCGACAGGCTGTCTTTTGACCTGGCCCAACGGGCTTGGGATAATGGGCGGGCCTTAAAGGCTAGTTTTCGGTCAGTCCCTGAGATGAAAATGCGAATGATCAACCTTTTTATCGGGCTTTTGGTGGCAGTATTTGCCCTCTTTTTAGGCCCGCAAATGGCTTCTGCTGAGCCTGATTTGGCCTTGGGAGCCAAGGTCTTTCAGGCCAAATGTGTGGGTTGTCACTTGAACGGGCGCAACACTTTGGTGGCAGCGAAAAACCTTTCTCTGGCGGCTCTTCATGAGTACCACGTAGACACCCCTGAGCTGATCCAGGCCCAAGTGAGAAACGGCAAAGGGGCCATGCCGGCTTTTGCCAAGATTCTCAAGCCGGAGGAGATCGAGGCAGTGGCAGCCTATGTCTTGGATCGCGCTGAGCACAACTGGAGTAGAGGCTAGTGTCCAAAGAGAGGACTCAAGATCCAGCCCTGCTCCAGGGGAGACCAGTGGAGCGGCTGCCTCACGAGCAGGGATGTGAAGGGAAGGGATCCCGCCGCAAAATCTTGTCGGTTGGCGTGGGAGCCCATGGCTTGGTGGCGGTGGGCATTTCTGCCCATGGGGTAGTGGCCATCGGCGTGGTGACCCACGGCATCCTCTCCATTGGCCTAGTGGCTATGGGGGCGCTCTCCTTCGGGCTGGTGTCGATGGGTTTGGCCAGCGCCGGCCTGGTGTCGATGGGCCTCTCCAGTTGGGGACAGCACAGCATGAGCGTAACGGAATCCCACGGATCCCATCACCACCCCTAGGTTTTGACCAACAAACACTGCATTTTTCTCTTTCTCTACAGGCTTGTAAGGAGCATCTGCGAATGTTCAGTCTGCAAAGTTACTTGACCCTGGCCAAGAAATCTCTGCTGGCCCTGGGAATGAGTTTTTTACCCCTTTCCTCTGCCTGGGCCCATGTCACCGTCCATCCCAAAGAGGCCCCGGCGGGCAGCTTTGCCAAGCTCACCTTTCGGGTGCCCCATGGCTGCGATGGATCCCCGACCGTGCGCCTGCGGGTGCAGATTCCGGAGGGATTCGTCTCTGTGAAGCCGATGGTGCATCCCCTGTGGAAAATCGAGACGGTCAAAAAGCCGCTGGAGACCCCCTATGAGTCGCATGGGAAGATGATTACCGAAACGGTTGCCGAGGTGATCTGGAGCGGCGGCTCGCTGCCCGATGAGTTCATGGATGAGTTCAGCATCAGCCTCAAGCTGCCGAATCGCCCCGGTGAGGTCATCCCCATCCCAGTGATTCAGGAGTGCGAGCAGGGCATGTACCGCTGGATTCAGGTGGCTCAGCCTGGCGAGGATCCCAACAGTTTGCCGGAGCCGGCTCCGCTGCTGAAGCTGACAGGTGGAGACAGTGGACATGGGCACGGCCACGGGCATGGACATGGGCATGGTCACGGTACCCGCTAAGCGGTCTGCTTAGGAGCATGTTTCATCCCAAAAGGGGTTTTGCTTGGATTTGGTCTGGGATCCTCTGCGCCTTGCTGTGGGTGGCCGGGATCCAGCCCGCTTTTGCCCATGCCAGCTTGCTCTCCACCTTCCCAGAGGATGGGGCGGTGCTGCAGGAAGCGCCGACACAGGTGCGGCTGGTCTTCAATGAGCCGGTGCGGATCACGCAACTCCAGGTTTTGGGTAGCAGCGGACGGGCGCTAGCTTTGGAAAACGTGGTGAGCACCGGCAACGCGCCGCAGGGGGATCTGCCCCAGGAGATCCCAGAGGGAGTTTACATCGTCAGTTGGCGGGCCATTTCTGCCGATTCCCATCCGGTGAGTGGATCGTTTGCCTTCCAGGTGGGGGCAGCCGATCCTGGGCAATTGCAGGCGGCGAGGACAGCTCACGCCCAAGGAAGGGATCCCTTGTACTGGCCGCTGGTGGGGGTACGCTGGGGGATCTACTTGGGCAGCCTCTTTGTGGTGGGGGTGCTGGGCTGGTGGCGACTGTTGCGGGGGCAGCGGAGCAGTTTCGCCGATTCTGATCGCGTCAGCGGGGCGGAGCCCTTATCTTGGGCTTTTGCGACAGCTTGGATCACCCTCAGCTTGACCGTGGTGGCCTTCAGTCTGCATTTGGCCCAGCTCTACCCTTACTTTAATGGGCGAGAGCTGCTGCGTGTGATGCTTTCTCCCTACGGTTGGGGTACAGGGCTGCGGCTGGTGGGGCTAGGAATCCTGATCTGGGCCTGTGAGGAAGGTGCCGCCTGGGGTGGTGGCATTGGATCGGTGTTGGTGATTGGATCGTTTTTGCCCATCGGCCATGCCCTTACCAGCGAGTATCCGGTGGGAACGGTAGCGTTGTTGAGTCTACATCTGGCCGGCTCGGCTTTTTGGTTGGGGGGGCTGTGGGGAGTGGATCGCCTGTTGAGCCGAGAATGGACTCCTCAATCGGCAGGGGTCGTCCAACGGTTTTCTGACGTGGCCACCTGGGCAGTGCCCGGACTGATCCTGGCAGGGGTGGGAATGGGTGGGATCCACCGCGGCTGGGACTGGGATCATCCGTATGGGCAGTATCTCTGGGCCAAGCTGCTGCTGGTGCTGATGATGGTGGGGCTGGGCGCCCACAACAAGTTTCGGCTGGTGCCGGCATTGCAACAGGGTGGGCAGACGGTGGGCCGGTCGCTGCGCCGGATCGTCCGCCTGGAGTTGGTGGGGCTGATGCTGGTGCTGGCCTTGACCAGCTTCCTGGTGGCCCAGGCTCCTCCCAGTAATGGAAGGCACGGCATGGGAGCCCCACTGGAGTCGGGCTTGCAGACCAGTTGTGAAGAGCGCTTGAACTGGCCGGAAGGCAGCCTGCACCTGAGGATTCTGCCCTGTCGTCCTGGGGAAAATCAAATTCGGGCTGAGGTGAAGGGAGTCCCGGCCCAGGAATTGACCCTTGGGTTTTCCCTGCCAGAACAGGGGATCCCCCCTCTACGCCGCACTGTAGCGCCGGATGGGCCTGGCCAATTTGTGGTGGAAAATGTGCCCCTAGCCCTGGCGGGGGAATGGCAGATCGAGGTGAGACTGCTGATCAGCGATTTTGAAGAGCGGCGAGGTCAGATCGCGGTTTCTCTCTGACTGAATTGTTACAGACATTGAAGATCGCGAAAAGAAAAAGCAGAAAAAGACCCTGGATAGGAGCTGTGGATTGCTCCGCCCAAGGGCGTCTGCCTGTGGCAGAATCGAGCCAGCTTGCAGTGGCAAAAGGCTGCGCCGCTCAGGGACTGACTTGGCCATGGAAGACAAGATCAGAGCGGGAAGTGTGCTCAGGGGACGCTATCGCATTCTCCATCCCCTCGGGGAAGGGGGATTTGGCATAACCTACAAGGCGGTGGATCAAGACACCTTCGATAGCCCCTGCGTCGTCAAGCGCCTTCGCCCCCTCTCCACGGATCCTTATACACTGGCCACGGCTCGCAAGCTCTTTGAACGGGAAGCCAAGGTTCTCAACCAGCTCAACCACTTCGACCAAGTGCCCCGCCTTTTGGCCCACTTCGAGCAGGATCAGGATTTTTACTTGGTGCAAGAGTTTGTTGCCGGGCATGATCTCAGCCAGGAGCTGATCCCGGGCAAGCCGCTGAGCGAGGCCGAGGTTTTGAAACTGTTGTGGGATATTTTGGAGATCCTGCGCCATGTACACGCCCACCAGATCGTCCATCGGGATATCAAGCCGGCCAACCTGATGCGCCGCGATGCCGATGGCAAGTTGGTGTTGATCGACTTTGGGGCAGTCAAGGAAGTGGGGCGGTTGGTCAGCCATGCCCCCGGCCAAACTCAGTTGGCGACCGTGATTGGCTCGGTTGGCTACATGGCGCCCGAACAGCTCAACGGCAAGCCCCAGCCCTGCAGCGACCTTTACTCTGTGGGGGTGTTGGCCATCCAAGCCCTCACCGGTCGTCCCCCCCACAAGATCCGGGATGATCCCCGCACCGGCCAACTGCTCTGGCGGGATTTGGTTCAGGTCAGCGAGGAGCTGGCCGAGATTTTGGATCGCCTGATCTGCCCCCACTGGCAAGAGCGCTTCCAGTCCGCTGCTGAAGTGTTGGAGGCGCTGCGGCCCCTGTTGCCTTTTCCCCAAGAGGCGACGCTCGGCGATGTTTCGGTGGATCAGGTTTTGGTGACGCGCCTGTTGGCCCGCGGACAGGAGAAAGCCCGCCAAGGGGATTTCCAGGGGGCGATTGCCGACTGTACGTTGGCCATTCAATTGGATCCCCAAAATAGCCGCGCCTACAGCCAGCGGGGCAGCGCCCGCTACAAAAGTGGGGACTTGGCAGGGGCCATCGCAGATTACACCCAAGTCATTCAACTGGCAGGGGACGCCCGCGCCTATTTCAACCGCGGCATTGCCCGCTACCGGCTGGAGGACTACGAGGGAGCTGTTGCCGACTACACCCAGGCTCTCGGCCTCAACCCACAATGGGCGGTGGCCTACTACAACCGTGGCAATGCTTACCGGCAACTCAATCAGCAGCAGCAGGCCATCGAAGACTATTCGCGGGCCATTGAGCTCAACCCGGAAGATGTGCGGGCCTATTTCAACCGCGGCGTGGTGCGCGGCCATCTGGGAGATGCGCAGGGGGCAGCAGCCGATTTTTCCGAGGTGATCAAGCGGGACCCTCAGGACGGGGAAGCCTACTTCAACCGGGGAGTGGCGCGGGTCCAGTTGTCAGATTTGCAAGGGGCCGTCGAGGACTACACCCAAGCGCTGCAGTTGGATCCTCGCCACGGCAAAGCCTATTACCACCGGGGCCTGGCCCGGCAAGCGTTGGGGGATCCCCAGGGGGCTGTTGAAGACTTTTCTCAGGCCATATCGCTGCGGGCTACTGAAGCCACCGCTCGCGTCAGCGGGACGGAGTTCTTAGCGGATCTCTACTTGCAGCGGGCCATGGCCTACCTGAGCAGCAACACCCTGGAGCCGGCGCTGGCCGATTGTGAACAGGCTCTCCGTCTGGATCCCAACCTGTCGCGGGCCTATCTCTGCCGGGGCTTGGCTCGCCAGGGGCTGGGGGATCCCGGCGGCGCTCTGGCAGACTTCAACCGCGCCCTGGAGCTGGATCCCCAAATGGCCAAAGCCTACCTCAACCGGGGCATTGCCCACCTGGACTTGGGCAACATTGAAGCGGCTTTGTCCGACTTGAACCAGGCCATTGCTTTGGATCCCCAAGATGCCAGTGCCTACAGCAGCCGCGGGCGAATCCATTGGCTGTTGGGGGATCCCCTGGCGGCTCTGCAGGATTACACGGCTGCCCTGGAGCGGGATCCGCAGAACCCTCAGCTCTACTTCAACCGCGGCCAACTCCATGTTGAGCGGGAAGATTGGCCGGCAGCCTGTGAGGACTTCTCGCAGGTGTTGCAGTGGGCGGCGAGGCCTGGGATCCCACGCGGGCCGGAGCTGCTGTTGAATGCCCATCTATGCCGCGGTATGGCACGGCAACGGTTGGGGGATTGGCAGGGAGCGCTGGCCGATTTCGACCAAGCTCTGCAAGGGGATCCTCAGTCGGGCTTGGCTTATTTCCATCGCGGCCAAGTGCGGGCTGCTCTGGGAGATGGGCTGGGGGCCATCCAGGATTACCACCAGGCTTTGGCGCTGGGGGTGGCAGTGGCCGAGGCGGATATCCGCCGAGATCTGGCGCGGGCCCAAATCCAGACGGGAGATCTGCAGGCGGCCTTGGAGCAGTTGAACGAGGCGGTGCGCTTGCAGCCGGAACGGCGGGATCTGCGCCAAGAGCGAGCTGAGTTGTGCCGACAGCTGGGCCGGTGGCCAGAGGCCATTGCCGACTACAACGAGGTGTTGCGGCAGGATCCTCAGGACTGGACGGCTTGGCTGGGACGGGGCATGGCCCATGGACAGGTGGGCAACTGGGATTCCGCCATTCAGGATCTCAGCCGGGTTTTGCAGCAGGATCCTGACCACAGGGAAGCGCTGTGGCACCGAGGACAAGCCCTGCAGCAGTTGGGTCAGACCGAAGCGGCCTTGCAAGATCTAAACCGTCTGCTGCAGCGGGATCCCCAACACAGGATGGCCCGCTTGGCCCGCGGCTCTCTGTTGTTGACGTTGGCGGTGCGCGGCACCGATGGCCCTACCAACCGTGCGGAGCAGGATCGCGTCAGCGGGACGGAGTCCTTGGAGCTGGGGTACTACGCGCAGGCTGAATCCGACTTCGACCAAGTCATCCAGGAAGAGGCCCAAGACGGGGAACAGTCCCGGCAGCTCTATCTGGAGGCCCACCTGAAGCGGGCCCAAGTCCGCCGCCTGCGCCACAACCTGGAGGGGGCAATAGCCGATTGGGATCGGGTCTTGGAGCTGGCCAGCCCAGGGGATCCAGAAGTGCTGGTCACCGAAGCCCTGTTGTATCGGGGCTTGTGTCGCCAAGAGAGGGGGGATCTGGCTGGGGCGTTGGCCGATTTCACGGCGCTGATCCAGCAGCAACCGCAGGCTTCTCAGGCTTTTGCTTTGCGGGCAAGGGTGCATCTGGCTTTGGGGGATCAAGAGGCGGCATTGGCGGATCTCAACCAAGCTCTGAGCCTCGACCAGAACTGGGGGGTGGCCGATGCTGCCCTGGCCTACCGTCAACGGGGGGATCTACACCGGCAGGCCAATTGCCCTGAGCTGGCCATTGCCGACTACACGCAGGCCCTGGCCTTGAACCCCCAGGAGCACTCTGCTTTGCTCCACCGAGCTCTCCTGTGGGATGGCGAGGGACAGACGGACAAAGCGATAGAAGACTACACCCGACTGCTGCAACTGGAGCTGGATCCCCAGGAGCGGGTCTGGGTTTTGAACAACCGCGGCTGGGCCTACGCCCAACAGGGGGATTTTTCGGCGGCCATCCGCGACTACGACCAAGCCATAACACTCTGCACTGCTGACGCGAGCGATAGGGATCCCTGCCACCTCAAGGCCCACCTCAACCGCGCCCTGGCCCGGACTGCCCTTGGGGATTGGCAGAGAGCCTGCCAGGATTTCCAGGCTGCCCTCCAGATGCAAGGGTACGAAGGTCGGCTTTTGGAAGACGTTATCGCTAGTTATTTCAAAATAGGTTGAGACACTTCCCAAAGGCTCCGCGCCGTCGCCGCGGCCACCTCCAACCTCTCTTAGAAATCGATGGGATTTGAATGGACAGTTAGAGGGATCGGCTCAAGCCTCCTCCGCCACTTCTCCCGTCTCGGGCCGCAGCAGCGGAAAGGCAATGACATCGCGAATGCTGGGAGCGTCGCACAGCAGCATCACCAAGCGGTCGATCCCCACGCCCAGGCCGCCGGTGGGGGGCAGGCCATATTCCAAGGCCGTGAGGAAGTCTTCATCCAGAAAGTGGGCCTCCTCATCTCCGGCTGCCTTCAGGGCTGCCTGGGCCTCCAGCCGCTGCCGCTGATCCACCGGATCGGTGAGCTCGGAGTAGGCGTTGGCCGTCTCCCGCCCAACGATGAACAGCTCGAAGCGCTCGGCCAACCCCGGTTTGCTGCGGTGGGGCTTGGTGAGGGGACACACATCCAGGGGGTAGTCCAGAACAAAGGTGGGCTGGCGCAGGCGGCTCTCGCAGCAGTGCTCAAAGGCTTTGACCAGCAACTTGCCAGGGGAGTCCTGGGGTGAGAGATTGGGGATCCCCCGTTCTGCCAAGGCGGGCAACAGCTCGGCGGTGGATCCCGTTTCCACATCGATGGAGATCCCGGTTGTCTCCTCCACCAACTCCTGCAGGGTCACCCGCCGCCAGGGGGGCGTGAGGTCAATGGTTTCCCCCTGATAAGTCAACTGCAGGGATCCCCGCACCGCCAGGGCGGCGTTGCAGACCAGGGTTTCCGTCAGCTCCATCATGGTGTGGTAGTCGGCGAAGGCTTGATAGGCCTCCAGCGAGGTGAACTCCGGGTTGTGGCGGGTGGAGATGCCTTCGTTGCGAAAGACCCGCCCAATTTCATAGACTCGCTCGATCCCGCCCACCACCAGCCGCTTCAGGTGCAGCTCGGTGGCAATGCGCAAGTAGAGATCCAGATCCAGGGCGTTGTGGTGGGTGATGAAGGGTCGCGCCTCCGCCCCGCCGGGGATCACCTGCAACACTGGCGTCTCAATTTCCACAAAACCTCGCTCTTCCAGAGTCTGCCGCAGGGAGCGGATGATCTGGGCGCGGTCGAGCAAGGTCTGCTTGACCTCAGGGTTGACGATGAGATCGACGTAGCGCTGGCGGTAGCGTTTCTCCACATCCCGCAGGCCGTGCCACTTGTCCGGCAGCGGCAACAGCGCCTTGGTTAGCACCTGGTACTCGTCCACCCGCACCGACAATTCCCCTTTTTCGGTGCGCTTGAGGCAGCCCTTGGCCCCCAGCCAATCGCCCACGTCGATGAGCTTGTCCAAGTTCTTGAAGGCCAACTCCCCCATATGCTCCGTCAGCCGTTGCTTCTCCAGGTAAAGCTGGATGGTGCCGGAGCGATCCTGAAGGGTAAAGAAAGCCAGCTTGCCCATGACCCGCCGCGCCCGGATCCGACCGGCCACGGCCACCTGCACATCCTCCCGCTCGGCACCGGGCTCTAGGTCGGCAAACTGCTCCTGCAGCTCGGCAGCCAGATGGGTAACAGGAAAAGAATAGGCATAGGGCGGGATCCCTTGTTCCCGCAGGTGTTGGGCTTTTTCCAGGCGGGCGGCCCGTTGGGCGGCTTCGCTGCTGCTGGGGAGGGTAGACATGGCGGTGGATAGGCAATGGACAATGGAAGCCCCGTTAGGGACGGGATTTTTCAGGCTGCCGGCGGTGCGATGCCGTGGGAACGCAGCAGCTCCAAAAGGGCTTCGGCCCGTTGGCGTTCTGCCTCAGCGCGCTGTTGTTCCAGAGCAGCCTTTTCTTCGCCGGTGGGCAAAACCTGCCCCTCCCGATCACACCAGCGTAGCCATTCGGTATTCACGACCTCAAAGGATCGCTGCCAGAGGGTTAAGCCCAGCCCGATGTCCTCCAGCCATGTGGACGCGAAGGGGACAAACTCACCTCCCCGCCGCTGAAAAAGGGCCAGAGGGGATCCCTGCAGTTCCCTTAGTTGCCGCAAGGGAGAGGCTACGCCCGCTGTGCGATCGTAGACCGCGTAGTAGCTGACGCCGGCGCGGGCATAGTCTTTGCGTTTGCGGCCCAGCTCTTCCCCTTTGCGCTTGGAGACAATCTCAATGACCACATCCGGCGGCTTACCCATCTCCCAGACCAGGTAGGTGCGATCTTCCTTGCGCTCAAAGCTGGCGGGGGGAGCCACCTCCAGGCTGAGCATCACATCGGGCACCAGGGGAGGCAGTTTGAGGGCATAGAACAGACCGACATTGGCCGTGGCCAAAAAGGGGATCGGTTCCCCGGTGTCTTTGGCCTTGGGCTGGAATGAGGTGTAGAGGGCACCGGTGAGCAGGCGCTGCAGCTTCTCCGAGTGAATGCTGTCCACAGGCTCATCGTCCTCGATGACCAGGTCACTGTTCGCGCAGCGGGTGTAGCCTTTATCCGGTGGCTCTGGCAGAGGAAATGCCGCCTCCGGCATCGAGGGCTGGACTGGGCTGGAGAGTGCAGAAACCATGCTCACCGGGATCCGTTGCTGGTGTTGCTAACTACGGACTAGGGCTCAGCTAAGGCTGCTGAGCTGTTTGCCCAGCAGGCGTAGCCTTTTTCGAGGGTAACAAAAGTTTTCGGGAACATGATGGACATGCCACCGAAGCAGCGGATGCCGAGCTTGGCCTTTGGAGATAGGCGCAGCAGAGCCCAGCAGCCGGCGACGGGTGGAAGGCAAGGGGATGTTCACTCTGCGCTCTGGGAACCGGGCACAGCCACCAGCAGGGCTTCCAACACCCGCTGCACCCGACTCAGGCGCAGGCCGTGATCCGACAACACAGGGCTGTTGGGGATGATGGCGTGGCGAAACCCCAGTTTGCTGGCTTCTTTCAAGCGCTGCTCCAACTGGGCCACCGGGCGCACCTGCCCCCCCAGTCCCACCTCGCCAATCAGGACTGTAAAAGGATCCACTTGGCGATCCCGGAAGCTGGCGGCCACGGCCACTGCTACCCCCAAGTCGGCAGCTGGCTCGGCTACCTGAATGCCGCCGGCAGAGGCGATGTAAGCATCGTATTTGGAAAGCGGGATCCCCACCCGTTTTTCCAGCACAGCCAAGATCTGCAAAAAGCGGTTGATTTCAATGCCGGTGGAGGTGCGGCGGGGGGAGCTGTAGCTGGTGGGGCTGACTAGGGCCTGCACTTCCACCACCAAGGGGCGGGTGCCCTCGCAGGCAACGATGGTGGCTGTTCCGGGCATGGCCTGATCCCGGCTACTCAAAAAAAGCTGCGAGGGGTTCTCCACCTCCACCAAGCCAGAGGCGGTCATCTCAAAAACACCCATTTCCTGGGCTGCCCCAAAGCGGTTTTTGACGGCGCGCAATAGGCGGTGGCTTTGGAAGCGATCCCCCTCAAAGTACAAGACCGTGTCCACCAAATGCTCCAGCACCTTCGGCCCGGCCAGGGATCCGTCTTTGGTAACATGGCCTACAATCAGCAGAGCCACCCCCAGTTTTTTGGCCAGCCGCATTAACAGGCCGGTGCATTCCCGCACCTGGGAAACGGATCCCGGCGCCGAGGTGAGTTGCCCCCAGAAGATGGCTTGGATGCTGTCGATCACTGCCACCCGCGGTTGCAGAGCTTGAATCTCCGCCACAATGGCCTCCAGATCGGTTTCTGCCAACAGGTAGAGCTGCTCGCTTTCTACCCCTAGCCGTTCGGCGCGCAGCTTGATCTGTTGAGCCGATTCCTCCCCCGACACGTATAAGATGGGCCCGCTCTTGGCCAGGTGGGCAGCGCTCTGCAGCAGCAGGGTGCTCTTGCCAATGCCCGGATCCCCGCCAATCAACACCAGGGATCCCGGCACAATGCCACCTCCCAACACCCGGTCAAACTCGCCATAGCCGGAGGAGAGGCGAGGGTGGCGATCTGAGGAGACCTGGGAGAGGGGGAGGGCCGACCGGGGGATCCCATTGGCGCGGTTGGACCTAGGAGCGAGGGCTTGGGCCCGTGGGGACTTGGCCGCTGGGGCGACGACCACTTCCGTCAGGGTGTTCCAGGCGCCGCAATGGTCGCAGCGGCCCAAAAACTTGGCATAGCGCTCGCCGCACTGGCTGCACTCCCAGACGGTTTTGGCCTTGGCCATGAATGGGGATCCCGCTCTTTGAGGAGTGAGAAGGGAGAAGTGAGAAGGAAGGAGTGAGAAGTGAGGAGTGAGGATCCACTCTCTTTGCTCTCTTCTCTCTGCTCTCTCCTCTTCCTACTCAGGATATCCGCCAAGGACTCCGTCCGAGTATCGCGACCGGCTGCTGCTAGGTGTGGGACACAGGAACAGCAGGAATGGGCAGCTCCGGCAAGGCCAGGGATCCACACTGGGCGTGGTGGCGCAGCAGGTGGTCGCAGAGCACCAGGGCCACCATCGCCTCCACCATCGGCACCGCCCGCGGCAGCACACAGGGATCGTGGCGTCCCCGCGCCGCCAAAACCGTCTCTTGCCCATCGAGGGTGACGGTGTTTTGGGCCTGGCGAATGGTGGCGGTGGGTTTAAAGGCCACCCTTAGGAGGATATCTTCTCCGTTGCTGATGCCCCCCTGGATGCCGCCGGAGCGGTTGCTGCGGGTACGCCAGCCGGCAGGGGTCATGTAAAACTCGTCGTTGTGCTGCTTACCCGTCAAGTAGGTGCCGGCAAACCCAGAGCCGATCTCAAACCCTCTGCTGGCCGGCAGGGACATCACCGCCTTGGCCAAATCGGCCTCCAGCTTGTCGAACACCGGGGATCCCAGTCCGCGGGGCACGTTGCGGGCCACACATTCCACCACACCCCCTAGGGAATCCCCCTCCCGCGCCGCCTCTTCGATTTTTTGGATCATCGCTGCTGCCGCTTCTGGATCGGGGCAACGGACGATGTTGGCCTCCACCTGCTCTGCAGTTACCGAGCTGGGATCCACCTGGGCTTCCACGTCTTTTACCCGCTGCACGTAGGCCAGGATCTCCACCCCTGCCGCTAGGCGCAGGATCTTCTTGGCAATGGCCCCTGCCGCCACCCGGCCAATGGTCTCTCGCGCTGAGGCCCGTCCTCCCCCCTGCCAGTTGCGGATGCCGTACTTGGCTTGATAGGTGGCATCGGCATGGGAGGGGCGGAAGGTGGTGGCCATTTCGCTGTAATCCTGGGGGCGGGCATCCTGGTTGCGTACCAGGATGTGGATGGGGGTGCCAAGGGTGAGGCCCTGGAAGACTCCCGAAGTGATCTCGCAGCGATCGGCTTCCTGGCGCGGCGTGGTGATGGAGCTCTGGCCAGGGCGACGCCGATCCAGCTCCGCTTGAATGTCGGCCTCGGTCAACGGCAGGCGGGGCGGACAGCCATCTACCACCACCCCCACTGCCCCACCGTGGGACTCGCCGTAGGTAGTAACCGAAAACAGGACGCCGAAGGAGTTGCCGTTGGCCATGGGATCCCGAACTTTTGGGTTTGCAACTTTGTCTTGCAACTATTCTGCAACAGGGGGCTGCCCGGCGGCGCGGTGCCACTGACGGCAGCAGGCGATCCCCCGCAACACCAGGTGAGGATCCCAATGTAGTGGAGTGAGAAGTGAGGAGTGAGGAGTGAGGAGTGAGGCTCTCTTCTCTCCGCTCTTTCCTCTCTGCTCTCTGCTCAAGGACTCCGTCCCGCTGTCGCTAACGGGGTTTTGCCGGTAACTTTGCAGGTGGGAGTAGAGCCACTCCCCATCCCCGCCGGTCAGCAGCAAAGGGCCTTGGGGAAAGCGGCGACGCCAGTCGGCAATAAACTCCCGCAACCCCGCCAGCAGAGTGTGGAGAATGCCGCTGCGGATGGCAGCCACGGTGTCAGTGGCCCAGCGGGGGGGTAAGGGAGAGCAGGGATCCCAGTGGATTTTGGGCAGCCGAGCAGTGTAGTCGGCCAACGCTTGCGCCTGCAGCCCTAGGCCGGGCAAGATCGCCCCCCCCACCAGGGATCCGTCGCAATCTGCTCCCGTCAAGGTCAGGGCAGTACCCGCGTCGATCACCAAACAAGGCCAGCCGTAGTGGATCCCGGCAGCCCACAAGGCCAAGGCCCGATCCAGCCCCAGCCCTGGGTAGGGATCCCGCAGCGGCACCTGCGATAGCTCCAATCGATGCACCCAAGGGGATTCCGGCGGCAGGGGAGCAGAGCCCACAGGAGCCAGCCACAGCTCTGTCTGCTGCGGCCAGGACAAGGGCTGGTGGGCAGGAAACTGCTCCACCTTCACCAGGGTCTCCCCCACAAACCAGCCCCAGCGCACGTGAGTGTTGCCCAGCACGGCTGCCAGCCATTCACGACAGCGGTGCGAAGCGCTGAGATCTGCCCCCTCCTCAAAACTCATGCAGCAGCTCTGCCTCCACGCGAAACAGCTCCACCGGCTGGTCGACAGGGATCCCGGCCAACCTCTTGGCAGTGGCGAGCTGCCATTCCGTCGTCAAAGCTTCTCCCGGCAGCAACACCGCCCCCCGTGTTCCGGAGCGGATAAACAAGCCCGTGCGGGTTGGATCCACCTGCTCCACGGCGGCGAAAGGACTCCGTCCGAGTAGCGCGATGGGCACCACCCGCCGCACAATGGCCACCTGAATGGCTGCTGACTCCAGCTCCCCAGGTCGCAGAGGCACGTAGCGCCAGTCGCGGGTCACAGCCCCCACCGCCGCCCGGATGGTGGCCCTGGCCAGATCCTCACCGCTGGGATCCAAGCTGCCCCAGCAGCCGCGGGGCCGACCTTCTGTACTCACTGTTACAAAAACCCCCGCTGAGCGCTGCCAGTGCGGTGGGATCTCGTCTGGAGGTGGCAGCACCTGGCCGGTGGCGAAGTAGTGGGCAATGGCCTGACGCGCCAGTGCCGGCAGGGTGTCAGGGAGAGGTGGTCGCCGGGTGGGGGAGGGGATCCCTTCTGAATCGGACTCCGTCCCGCCAGTGCGATCCCGTAAGCGGTGCGAGGCACCCATGGACTCCGGCGGAGGAACAGGGGCAGTTGTCTCAGAAGGCTGCGGCAGGGATCCCGTCCACAAGCCCAGCCCCGCAGCCAGGAGCAGGCCGAGAAGACCCAGCAATCGAACCGTGAAGTGAACTCGGCAGGTGAACACCCAAGAGAATCCCGTTGGTGGTCACAACAACCGTACTCTAAAAGCTACGCCCTCTCTGCTGCAAATACTTGAAAACGGTGTTCAAATCCTTGTCGCCGCGCCCAGAACAGTTGACCACTACCCGTTGCTGGGATCCAAGCTGTGGGGCCAAAGTTTTCAGGTAGGCCAGCGCATGGGCCGTCTCCAGCGCGGGGATGATCCCTTCCAGCCGCGACAGCAGCAGCAACGCCTCTACGGCCTCATCATCGGTGGCAGCGTAGTACTCGGCTCGTCCAATTTCTTTCAGATAGCTGTGCTCGGGCCCTACACCGGGGTAATCCAAGCCGGCGCTGATGGAGTGGGCCTCCTGCACCTGCCCTTCTTCATCCTGCAGTAGGTAGCTCATGGCTCCATGCAGGACTCCAATCCGACCGCGGTTGAGGGTGGCAGCGTGGCGGGGCGTGTGCAGCCCTTCTCCGGCGGCTTCGATGCCGATCAGTCGCACCCCTGGATCCCGGACAAACTCGTTAAACAGGCCCAGGGCATTGGATCCGCCTCCCACACAGGCCAGCAGCACATCCGGCAGCCCTCCCCACTTCTCCTGGCATTGCTGCCGCGTCTCCTGGCCGATGACATCGTGAAAGGCCCGCACCAGCTTCGGGTAAGGGTGGGGCCCTGCCACCGTACCGATCACATAGTGGGTGGTCTCCACATTCGTCACCCAGTCGCGGATCGCCTCCGACAGAGCATCTTTGAGGGTACGCGTGCCCGCCTCCACCCCCCGCACCTCAGCACCCAGCAGGCGCATTCGCTGCACGTTGGGGGCCTGCCGCTCCATATCCAGTGCCCCCATGTAGATAACGCATTCCAGCCCAAAACGAGCACACACGGTTGCCGTGGCCACCCCATGTTGCCCGGCGCCGGTCTCGGCGATCACCCGTCGCTTGCCCATACGCACTGCCAGCAGGGCCTGGCCAAGGGCGTTGTTAATTTTGTGGGCGCCGGTGTGGTTGAGATCTTCCCGCTTCAGGTAGATCTGCGGGCCACCGTAGTGTTCTGTGAGCCGCTGGGCAAAGTAGAGAGGGCTGGGCCGCCCGACAAAATCCCGCAGCAGGCTGTGAAACTCAGCGCGAAAATCGGGATCCCGCCAGTGATGCTCAAAGGCTTCCTCCAGCTCCGTTAGGGCGCTCATCAGGGTTTCCGGCACAAACCGACCCCCAAACGGCCCAAACCGCCCCTGGGGATCCGGACGCACCTGCGGGTCAAGGGGATCCAAAACACGAGGGGAAAAAGCAAAAGAAGCTGAGGTCATGGCAGAGTCCGTCCGGGCCTTGTAGCCTGCAACTAGAGAGAGGCTTTCCCATTCTACAGAAGGAAGGGGCGATGACCAGTCTCGCCTCTCTTCTTCTGCCGTGGGATCCCGAAAAGTTGTTTTGAACAAGGGTCTTCCCAGGATTTTTAAGATAAGGCCGTCCGATTTTGAGGCGGCCTTATGGACAAGCATCTGCAAGAGTTGCTCCAGCAAGAAGATCAAAAGCGCAGAGATGAAGAGGTGCGGCGCACCTATGCCCTTTCTCAAAAGTCTCAGGGGGTGGCGATCTTTTTGTCCATTCTGCTTGCTTTTGCAGCCTACATTTACACGCGGCGGTGGAAAGCTCTGATGATCTTTCTGGGGTGGTGTCTCTTCATCGGCGTGTTGTTTAGCGACGAAGAAGGAGAGGTTTCTCTCCCTGGGCTGTTTCTGGCCTCCACCTGGGCAGCAGTAGACAACTGCGGCGCTATCCAGCGGGCAAGAGAAGAAATTGAACGGCTGCGCTCCGGCCAAAACCCTGATGTTGATCGGCAAACTTAAACTTGGTCGACAAAACAAAATAGTGGCCCAAAAATCGGTATTTTATTTCAAACTCTCGAAAAAGATTCTATACCTACTATTTCAAGTGGCACCCAGATACAAGCGGCGCAACCGACCCATTCTCAACGGCAGTGAAACTTGGATTCCTATTCCCTTTGTCTTTTGGGAAAGAGCTTGGATAAACCAAATTCTGTCCCCCTAGGAGAGGGGCTGGAGGTGAGAGAGCTTAGGATAGCTACAGATTAGAGCAATCAAAACCATGAAGTCTGCTGCTCGCCTAGCTTGTCTGCTTGCCGGACTGATCCTAGGAGCGGGGATCCCCGTCATTGCTCCCGACCCCGCCCTTCCCGTTGCCCAAGCCGGTTTCCAGCCCTACGTCAACGCCCGCTTTGGCTACCGCATCCACTACCCGGCAGACTTCATTCCGCAAGGGGAATCCGACAATGGCGACGGCCAAGTGTTCCTCGGTCAAGACGGGGCTGAGCTGCGCGTTTGGGGTGGGTACAACATTTTTCAAGCAACGCCCGCCAGCGCCCTGCAGGAAGAGCTGCAGCGCAGCCGGGAAAACCAACGCCGGGTTACTTACCAAGCTGTTGGCCGGGATTTCTTTGTGGTCTCCGGCTACGAGCCCGTTCGTGTCAGCGGTGCGGAGCCCTTTGGCCAGCGGATTTTCTATCTCAAAACAGTTGTCCGCCCTTCGCTGCAAGCTGGCTTTGAGTTCGTGTACCCGGCCAGCCGGCGCGAGCGCTATGACCGAGATGTGGAAGCTATAGCCCGTTCCCTGCGCCTTGCCGATCCCTGAGCTAGACCCAAGTTGGGGCATGATCGTAGGGATCCCTGGCAAAACCCAATGGCCGAGAGACCGCTGGATAGTTGGCTGCAGGAACGCATGCGGGTTGTTGGCCTGTCTTCTTGGCGGGCTTTACAGGCCCAGGCCGGGATCAGCCGCCGCGCCCTTGATCAGGTGCGCCAGGGGAAGTGGGGATCCCTGCGCCTGGAGCAACTGCAAAAGTTGGCTGCCGCTCTGCAGTGGGATTTGGGATCCCTGCTGCGCCTCAACGGGAATGACAAAATGGAATCCACCGATTCCTCAGAAGTCCTCTTCTCTCTGCTGCAGCCGCTGCTGACCAGCTACCCCACTGTCCGCCAGATTGCCCAGCGCAAGCCCGATTGGCCGGCCCAAAACGTGACAGCTCTGTTTCGCTCCTTAGACGCTCTGCTGCAGCGCTGGGGGTATGAGCCCATCGGCAACCCCCTGGAGTCCGTCCCCTTTGATCCGCAACTGCATCAACCGGATCAGCTGGATATTCAAAAGGGGGATCCCGTTTACATTCGCTTTGTCGGCTACCGCCGCGGTGACCACATCCTCTGCCCAGCCAAAGTCAGCCGTTCCCTGCCTGGAGGATTGAGCTGATGGCACCTGCCCCCAAAGCGACCCTAGCCATTGATTTTGGCACCAGCAACACGGTGGTGGCAGTTTGGGATCCCGCCCAAGCAGTGCCCCGTCTCCTCACTCTTCCCGGCCTCTCTCGCCCGGACCACTCGGCTATTCCCAGCTTGGTCTACGTGAAGGGAAAAGGCCAGCTCCTGGTGGGGGAAACCGTGCGCGCCGGTCGGTGGGGGGCAGTGGATCCGCAACGGCTGTTTCAGGGGTTTAAGCGGGACTTGGTGGCGGAGTTTGTCCCTCCGCCGCGAGTTCTAGATGGAGAGCGCTACGACGCCGAGAGGGTGGCCCAAGCTTTTTTGCAGACGGTGATGGAAGCTGTCCCGAAAGAACACCTGCAGCCGCAACAGCTGGTGTTCACCGCCCCTGTCGGCTCTTTTGAGCGCTACCTCAATTGGCTGCGGGGAGTGGCCAGTGCCTGTGGCTGGGATCCCGTTCAAATTGTCGATGAAGCCACGGCAGCAGCCCTGGGCTATGCGGTTGGCCAGCCGGGATCCCTAGTGCTGGTGGTGGATTTCGGCGGCGGTACCTTGGATCTCAGCTTGGTGCGCACCCTCGCTCCCCAAGCGGGTAGCCCTGTCCTCAAAGCGGAGGTGATCGCCAAGGCCGATGCCTATGTGGGCGGGGTGGACATCGACATTTGGATTGCCGACTACCTACTGCAGCAACTGGGGCTAAGCCGACAGCAAATTGGAGCTCTGGGCTGGCTCAACCTCCTGGAGCAGGCGGAACAGCTCAAGATCGCCCTTTCCACTCAGATGGAAGCGGTGGGCAGTTGGTTTGACGACGAAGCCCTCACTGCCCATGAGTTGAAGTTAAGCCGGCAGGAGCTGGAAGAGATCCTGGAAGCTCGTCAGCTTTTGGATCAAATCCGCCAGTGCCTAGACGACGTTCTCCTCACCGCCCAGGCGAGGGGATTGGGCAAGAACCAAATTGAGCAGGTGCTCTTGGTAGGAGGCAGCTCCCAACTGCCAGCAGTTCAAGAGCTGCTGCGCTCCTACTTCGGCAAAAAGAAAGTGCGCTGCGAACGCCCCTTCGATGCTGTGGCCCTGGGCGCCCTGCAGGTGGGCCGCCAGGTGAAGCTGGAGGATCGCCTGCACCACAGCTATGCCCTCCGCCTCTGGGATCCCTTGCAGAAAAGCTACATCTACTACCCCCTCTTCGAACAGGGCAGCCCCTATCCCTGCCGACGGGCTGAGCCCTTGATCCTGCAAGTGGCCAACGACGGACAAACGGAGATTCGCCTAGAGGTGGGAGAAGTGGCCCAGGTAGTCCAGTCGGAAGTGGTTTACGACGAGCTGGGGCGGATGAGCAGCCGGCAGCTCACCCGGCAAACCGATTTCCGATCCCTAGCTCCTCTTGGATCCCTGCCCATTCGCCTCAGCGAGACGGAGTCCTTACCGGTTTGTCTGGCCCGTTTGCAGCCCCCTGGCCGCGTGGGAGAGGATCGCCTTCGCGTCGAATTTGCCATTGATAGCTCGCGGCGCTTGTTGGTCACCATCACCGACCTGCAAACTCAGGCGCTCTTGGCAGAGGCCCAGCCTGTAGCCACCTTGAGTTAAGAGACGAAAGTAGAGAGAAGAGAGCGTCTTCACTGCAACGGAAGACAAAGAAAGCAATGTAAAGGGCACGACATGGCCACGATTCCCAACTCTCATCTCCCCTTGTGAGAGAGGGGTCGGGGGCTTGAGGAGAGTAGAGAGCGGTTGCGCCGACGGCGTGGGGTCTCAGGGGAAGGATCTCAATCATTGATATTGTTGATATTGATTATTGATTGAGAATGGCTGCATATCCAGTGATCTCTGTAGCGACTTGATGAATAATCTGAGCGATGGGATATGAATCTGATTTGCGTTTAACTACACTTCTTCTCTTGAGCTACCTTGGGAACAAATCTTGCTCTTGTCACCACCGCCCCATTTTGCCCGTCCTCCCCTCGACTTTATTCCGCCCGCCTATAGCGCCTGGGTGCTACGGCTCGTCCACGGGATCCTGCCCCTGCTCTTGCGGGTGAGGGTGCGGCGCTGGCTTCCTTCCGGCATTGCCAAAATCGAGGCCACAGGGGCGGAGATCTTGGCGCGGCTCTACCACCAGTTCCAGGAGGGTCAAATTCGCCTAGTCCTGGCTTTCCGACATGTGGAGGTGGATGACCCGCTGGTGGGCCTGTACGTTCTATCTCGCCTGGTGCCCGAAGCCGCCCGTCGACAAGGGATCCGCCTTCGAGAACCCCTTCACGCCCATTTTCTCTACGACCGGGGCATGCCCCTCTGGGGAGGGGAATGGCTGGGGTGGCTGTTGTCTCGCCTGGGCGGGATCCCTATACGCCGCGGTCGGAGGGTGGATCGGGTGGCGCTAAAGGCGGCCCGGCAACTGCTCCTGGATGGGCAATTTCCCTTTGCAATCGCCCCAGAAGGAGCCACCAACGGCCACAGCGAACGGATCAATCCCCTGGAACCGGGAATGGCTCAGCTGTGCTTTTGGTGCGCCGAGGACCTGGCCAAAGCTGGTCGCTCAGAGACCGTCATTTTGCTGCCCATTGGCATTCGGTACTACTACACGGATCCCTCCTGGACGAAGCTGGAGCGCCTGCTGGCGCGCCTTGAGCACCTGAGTGGGTTGACGCCTCCGAAGCCAGAGCCAAGATCCTCCAGGAGCCCCAACCTTCGCTACACCCAGCGGATCTGCCGCCTAGCCCAGCATCTCCTGGGACAACTAGAAGCTTTCTACGACCTACCTCCCTTCATCTCTGGGAGAGATGAAGAAGAACCACGGATAGAGCAGAGGCTAGCCCCTGGCCACTTTAACGCTCGCCTGGAGCGGCTGCTCCACAGAGCCCTGGAAACCGCAGAGACCTACTTTGGCCTATCTCCCCAGGGGGATTGGAACAGCCGCTGCCGCCGCATTGAAGAAGTCGCCTGGATCCAGATTTACCGAGAAGAATTGCGGCATCCTGGATCCCTGTCTCCCCTGCAGCGGGGTTTGTTGGACTGGAAGGCCCACCAGGCAATGCTCTACCTACAGCACATGCGCTTGGTGGAAAGCTGCGTGGCGGTGGAGGAAGAGTATCTGCTGAGCAAACCCTCCTTTGAGCGGCTGGCGGAAACCGCCCTCATCCTATTTGATGTGCTGGCCCGCCTCCGAGGGGAATCCTACCCGGCCCGCCCCCGCCTAGGTTGGCGGGGGGTTCATGTAACCGTTGGGGATCCCATCTCCGTTAGCGAGCGGTTAGAGCGGTATTGCCGAGGCCGCCAGGAAGCCAAACAGGCGGTGACCGAGCTAACTCAGGATGTTTTTTCTTTCCAATTTCTTTTTCCAATTTCTAGGGATCCCCTGCAGGAGGAACGGGTTTAGGCGAGGAGTTCGGTACTACCGCCGAGAGACTGCCGAGAGATAAACCACCTTCCCGTCATGGAACAGAGCTGAGCCTTGGTCGCCCCGCTGGGACTCTGCTCGGTACTCCCAGCAGCAATAGGAACTCACTGTGGTTTTCCACAACCAGGTGAGGTACTGCTCCGGCCTCGCTCACCTCGGTGATGGTTGCTTCCTTGGTTTGCAGATCTGGAAGGCGATAGGCAACTTCCTGCTCCCCCTGAGAAAAGAGAGGGAAAACCTGGAAACTGCCCTCTTGAATGGGATCGCCTATACGCAGGGTTGGAAAGTTAAGGCTGGCCATCGACTCCTCCTTCTTAAAACTTAAAAGGGTGTTGCAGAAGCTGCCCTTTTCCTCGTTAGCATGGGATCAGCTTGCTGAATCCTGCTCCACTCTAAAATCTTTTGGAAGCTCCTCCTTCCTAAAAAGAGATGAGGGACGGCCCTTGCCCTGCGAGATTCTGGCAGCGCGGACAAAGGCTTTTCATCCTGCCAAAAAGGCAGGGATCCCTTTTTTGGGATCCCTGCCTCAATATCTGGGGTTGATCTCTAGCCTGAAATAATTGAAATTAATCAGCACTAGTGAGTATCAAAGCACTCCGGGACTAGTCCCGCTCAATGTACAAAAAAAGCACTGCCATGCCCACTGCAGGAAGCAGCCAACCAACAATGGGGATAAAAATCCAAGGAAGATAAGCAGCAGCGTAAGAACCGGTCATGATTTTGCTCCTCTCAAGTGACTTGACAAACTTGACAACTAATTCACCAGCCCTCGAAAGATGGCGTCGATCCCGGCAAAGTTCTCCAGCAGGAAATAGGCAGCGAACACGCCACCCATACCTCCCAAGAAAAATCCTGCCGTCAGATCCCCCCAACCCCGAGCTGTAGCCAGAGGAGCGGCCCCCGGCGTCTCCGGCTTGTTTCCGAAGGTAACGCTGCCATAGGCCGACATACAGGCGGTTCCCAGCAGCACAATCGCCATCGCCGTGACCAGCCCGCCCAAGTTAGCTGCCTCAGGATAATCCCGCAGCGGCCCCAGCACAATTTCCGGCCCCACCAAGAAATATCCATGGGCCAGCCCAATTTCCAGCCCCCGCAATAGCGGCGACAGGCCAGGACGGTTGATGGGAAGATTGTTGATAAACAGACGGGTGACAGGAGAATCGCTGATGGGCGTCGAAAGATGCCCCTCGCAGGGATCGTCGTTAAAGGTGCGAATGTAATCCATGTCCGAATGTCCTGCCTGGAATTTTGCGATTCATTCTACGGGGCCTAAGTTACCCTCTCGGCAACCACCACCCGGATCGTTAAAAAAGTTCATGCTCGCTTAACACAGAGATAGCTCTTGTGACATCCTCTCAACACTCACCCTAACAACCAGTTGGCTGTCTTGTAGTGGAAATCCTTGCGCTGATTGGCTACTTTGAGATGGGCCTTCGCCACTCGCCTTAAGGCTTTCTTACGGCGGTTTGACCCTTGCTTCTTGCGGGATAATGACCGCTGTAATCTCTGTAACCGCTTTTGTGCTTGGCGATAATACTGGGGAACTGGAACAGACTCCCCTGCATTGGTCACCAAAAAGGATTTCAACGTGATGGGTAGCCCCGGAAAAAGTGGTAGATACAACAGCATCGAAAAGCCTAACTGAATTCAGCTAGGCCATAAAAACCATGCGGCTTTGTACCCCTACCTATTGCGGGCTACTACCAGACTAACAGACTAAAAACCTCAAACTTACAGGCTCGAGCCCAAGCCCACATAGGAGCCATAGAAGAAAAGCCCAACTACCGTGAGCACACCCAAACCGGCAACCACGGCCACTATCCACAAAGGGATCCTTGCTTGACTGGTCATAGCAACTGGTCTCCAAAAGAACTAAAGACGGAACTAGCAGCAATTACATTTTCGGTAATAAGGGAACAAAAGCTGGCCAAAAGCCAACTGTATCCCTTGCCAGCCCCTTTCAACTCTAAGAAGAGCAGAGTGGGATCCTGGCCTCAGTTGAGAAAGTAGCTGGAGAACAACAGCCCAACCACAAACACCAGCAGCAAACCCAGGTAAAGGGAAGTGCGGTTTAGCTCCACCGGTTGGGAGTTGGGATTCCTTTCGGGTTGATCAGCCATTGGGTTCACCGTTGAATAAACTGCATTGCAGCAATGGCTCCCAAGAAGAAAACCGTTGGGATCGCCAAGGTATGCACCGCCAGCCAACGGACGGTAAAAACAGGGTAAAAAACGGGTTCATCAGATTTACTGGCCATAGATATCACCCTACGCAAAAAGCTCAATCAATTTACAAGTTGCAACAATGCATGAACCACTTGCCCACAGCCACCCTTAACGAGTCAGCCTCTCCAACTCCTCCAGAGCATTGAAGCGATCGCTGACGATCGGCAACTCCTGGCGCTCTGCCGTGAAATACTCATTGGGGCGTGGGGTGCCGAAAATATCATAGGCCAGGCCGGTGCTCACAAAAAGCCAGCCTGCCAAAAACAAAGCGGGAATGGTCAGGGCGTGAATGACCCAGTAGCGGACACTGGTGATGATATCGACAAAAGGTCGCTCTCCGGTGCTGCCAGCCATGAAACTCCTCCCTAGGGTAGGGGCAAAAGTGCTTTCTGAACTTTCTGAGTCTATAACACAATGATAAAGATTTGGATGCACAACTACAAGTTGCAAGACATTCGCTTAGCCCCTTTGCTGCCAAGCCGGATCCCAATCTTGTCTTGGATAAGTAAAATCTCCTATGGGGTTCCTGTGACCAACCTCCTCACCCGAGTTTTCAGAATCTCACTGCCAAAGGGCGCAATCCCAACGGGTATCGAGGGCTTGGGGACACGGCGGAAGTTTGAGATAAGCTGGCCCTGAGGGGATGTTGTTGGAACAGGAGTGACAGCTATGCGGTGCTCGTGGCCCCTGGCTCTGAGCTTGTGTTGGACGCTGGGCTGGTCGGGTGTCAGCTTGCCGGCTTGGGCCCAAGGGGTGGAGCAGCAAGCCTCGCTGGCCTGGGCCGATGCCTATGTGGCGGCTCTGGAGCGTCAGACGGATGTGGTGATCACCCAAGAACCTCTGTCGGCCACCCTGACCCGCTTGGAATTGGCCCAGTGGCTGACGGAGTTTTTCGGTTACATCCCCAATCCCAACCAGGTGCAGGAGATTCGCGACCTGGAGCCCAACACCCCCGACTATTGGACTGCCCAAGCCGTGCTACAGGCGGGGGCCATGCGCCTATACGAGGGCAACGAGTTTCGCCCGCAAGGGGACATTACCCACCTAGAAGCCCTGGCCATTTTGGTGCGGGCTCTGCAATTGCCTGCTCCCACTCAGGCCGATATTGAGCGCTGGATGGCTCTGTACACCGATGCGGCTGATGTGCCGGAGGTAGGGCGGGCTTTTGTGGCCATGGCAGGCGAGGCGGGGCTGCTGGTGAATGTGCCGGATCCGGCCCGTCTTCAGCCCAATCGGGTGCTGAGGCGAGCAGAAGGGGCAGTGTTGTTGCATCAGGCCCTGGTATATCGCGGTCAGCTTCCGCCCTTGCCACCCCCTGTGGCCCAGTTGCGTCCTTCCCCGGCTCCGGTGGCCGAGACCGTCCAACCCGAAATCTTCCAAACGCGGATTACTCCCGAAGAAGGAAGTGTTCCTGCGGGGGGAACTCTGACCATTGAAGCGCAGGCCACTCCCAACGGCAGGGCTACGGTCGATATCGGCGGCGTGGTTCAGGGTCTGCCGATGCAAGAGGTGCAGCCCGGCTATTACCGCGCAGTTTACAGCCTTAGCCCTCAGGACAGCGCCCTCAGCCCCGACATCAGCATTCAATTGACCCTCAATGGCGTCAGTACCCGCGTTCAACGGCGGCTACCTCAACTGGCCTTGGGCAATGTCGCTCCCCCGCCGGTGGAGTCGGTGTTTCCGCCCCCGGCTCCTCTGCCGCAGCCGTCCCCTGCCCCTTTGACTGCAGCCGGCAATCGCTATCCGCGCATTGAGGCCATTCGCTTGGATCCCCAGCGCGACTTGGTGGAAGGGGATATTCTCACCATTGCCATTTGGGGAGAGTCCGGAGGGATCGCCCAGTTTGATCTGGGGAATCTGGCCCTGAACCAGCCGATGCGGGAGGTACGACCCAACCACTACGAAGGCACCTACGTGGTGGCCCCCACCCACCAGGCCAACAATCCCACCTTGCGGATTGTGCTCACCAAGGACGGCCTCAGCCAGGAACATCGGGAGATTTTTCCTTTTTCCATCGATGGCTCCAGAGGAACCCGCTCCACCATTCAGCCGGTTTCCGCACCCGTCGCCACGGGACTGCCCCAGATTTTCAGTGTCACCACCAACAGCACCAATCTGCGCATGGGAGAAATTCTCAAAGTCACCATGCGAGGGGATCCGGGGGGGCGGGCTGCTTTTCGGATTGTTGGGGTAACGCCGGAAGTCGAAATGCGGGAGGTGGCGCCGGGCCTATACGAAACCCAGCAGCAGTTGCCCTTCAACATGCAGCCGGTCAACAACGGCATCATCGAGGTGATCTTGCAAAGAGGGGGCCAAAAGACCACCCAAACCAGCCCCTCGCCCATTACCATTGCCCCCTAGCGGGATCCCTGCAAAGGGTCAACTAAAATCAGGGTATTGTAGATTTGTTAACAAAACGTGCGGAGTTCCCCACCCTCTGTAGAGTGGGGATGGATAGCACCACCGGATCGGTTGTTCGGGGGATAAAGCCCTCAGAACTGGGATAGAGTGTGCACATGGCAACAAGAAGGCAGACCTTTCGACTGTATCCCAGCAAAGCTCAGGAAAAGGCTTTGTTTGAGGCTCGTCGCCTGCACTGTTATCTTTACAATGCTTGCATTGCCCATCGGGAAACCGAGTACAAGCTCCACCGCCGAACGGTGACCTACCTGGAACAGCAGAACCTACTCCCCGAATTCAAGCA
>NZ_JANSIG010000028.1:0-1714 GCF_047461975.1 Synechococcus sp. R55.3
GGCCGCTACCTGCTGGAGCACCATCCCCAAGTGCGGGTGCCGCGGCTGCTGGGATCCCTGGAGTATCGCCGTCGTCGCGGGGCCCGTGGGTTTGATCCCGCCGATCAGCCCATTACCCTGGCCATTTTGCAGGAGTACATCCCCAACGAGGGAGATGCCTGGCACTACACCCTGGACAGCCTGGGGCAATTTTTTGAGGCGGTGCTGGTTCACTACCAAGAGGTGGATCCCGTGCCCGTGCCGCAGGGATCCTTCTTGGAGCTTTCCCAACAGCCCTTGCCGGAGCTGGCCTACGCCACCATCGGCAGCTACCTAGAATCGGTGCGGATCTTGGCCAAGCGCACCGCCGAGCTGCACATCGCCCTGGCTGCCGATACGGAGAACAAAGACTTTGCCCCAGAGCCTTTCTCCAGCCTGTACCAGCGCTCCGTTTACCAGTCCATGCGCAACTTGGTGGGGCAGGTGTTTCCGCTGCTGTTCGCGTCAGCGGGACGGAGTCCTTATAAGCAGCTCCCCAAGCTGCCGGAAGCAGAGGCCAACTTGGCTCGGGCTGTTTGCGACCAAGAAGGGGAAATCATGAGCCGCTTCCGCCTGATCCTGGAGCGGAAGATCACCGCCCTGCGTACCCGCTGCCACGGGGATTATCACCTGGGCCAGGTGCTGTTTACCGGCAAAGACTTTGTCATCATCGACTTTGAAGGGGAGCCGGCCCGCTCTTTGGGCGAACGGCGTCTCAAGCGTTGCCCCTTACGGGATGTGGCGGGGATGCTGCGATCCTTCCACTATGCTGTCCACACAGCTTTGCGCCAGCAACTGGAGAGCGGCTTGGTCTGCGCCGACCACTGCCCCGACATGATGCGGTGGGCCCAGTTTTGGCACCGCTGGGTCTGCGCGGGCTTTTTGGCCGAATATCTGCAGGTGGCTTCCCAAGCGGCTTTTTTGCCCCGCAGCCTGCAAGAGATAGAGGTGTTGTTGGACGCCTATCTGCTGGAAAAAGCCATTTACGAGCTGGGCTATGAGTTGAACCACCGCCCCGAGTGGGTGGAGATTCCCCTGCGCGGGATCTTGCAACTGCTGGGCATTTCCACCAAGGTTTAGGGGATCCTGTCGGCAGGCCATTTGGGGTGAGCGACTGGGGGACAAACATGTGTGGACGGTTTAGCCTGGCAGTGGCCCCAGAAGTGCTGATGCAGCATTTCGGCTTGCCGGTGGCAGCAGAAGAAAGGGCAGTTGTCTCCCGGTACAACATCGCCCCTTCTCAGCCCGTGCTGGCGATGATTGAGCTGGGATCCCTTCAGCGCAAGGCAACCCATTTTCGCTGGGGCCTGATCCCCGCTTGGAGCCAAGCCGCCAAGGCCGGGTTGATCAATGCTCGTTCTGAAACGGTGGCCGAGAAGCCTTCTTTCCGCGAAGCTTTCCGCCGTCGTCGCTGCCTGATCCCGGCAGATGGCTTCTACGAGTGGGCCGACCAGGGTACAGGCAAGAAGGGCAGACAACCCTACTGGTTTCACCTGGTGGATCGACCGGTATTTGCCTTTGCCGGGATTTGGGAACGCTGGCGCAGCCCAGAGGGAGTGGAGGTGGAAACCTGTGCCATCCTCAACACCGCTGCCAACCGCCTGATGCGGCTTTTTCACGAGCGGATGCCCGTGATTTTGACGGAAAACGACTACGACCTTTGGCTGGATCCCCAGGTGCAGGATCCCAAGCTGCT